>CAUUJQ010000001.1:0-30674 GCA_963545445.1 uncultured Veillonella sp.
ATTTCTAACTACTCGATATTGATAATTGAATTATGATACACACAACGCACATATAACTGTCAAGCACTGATATTAAGCCATTCTTATAAAAAAGGTTGTGCAACGGTTGTGCAACCGTTCCCAAAAATGGTTTTTATTGATAATGTTATAAATTATTTTTTATACCTTACCGAAACATTTTATAGGCTAGTCCACCTAATAAAAACACCTCAATAAATCGGTGCTTTTGACTATTTTTCTTGTACTTCTTTATTTCTTCCTTCTGCTCTTCTAAGTATAGATTGGCTTTCTCCAATGAGATTTGCTGCTCTGTCAATTTCTGCTCTTGTAGATTTAATTTCTCCTTGGATGCTCTCAACTGCTCCCGCTGTTCTTCTAGTAGCTGCTTCGCTTCTAGTAATGCTACTTTCGATTCGTTCGTTGATAAGTTCGCTACGTTCAACTGCATCTCTAACCTCTCGATTGAGTTTGCTTGCTTCTTGTTGATTGTATTGAGCTCGTCTAAGTTCTTGCTGAGCATCTTGTATTCGCTTTGTGTTAATGTCACTTCCTGTTCCGCAAATGTATAGCAGGGCACAGATAATAGTACCAAAGCCAATAGCAAGCATAATCGTGTGTTTCTTAATCCATGAAAGAATAGTTCCATACATTTCAACCTCCTAATATTGCTCCCATTCCGCATCATAACCTCGGACATCAATGTGTACAAATTGTAGTCCATAATATCTGCCAACACCATCTGCACCACACTCTTTTGCAATATCTGCTAATTCATCAACACTAATATCGTCCACTGTAATGTCAGCAGCTGTTCCTAATACATGTTGAGAGTTAGGCACTCCACCTACCTCACGATTGTGGTCTTCACAACGGTATCCACTTTCGATATATACTGGTCGTCCTACACGTTCTCGGATTTTATCCAATACATCTACTAAACGTTTGTCAATAATATGATCCAACACATTTTTCCCATCTACTACATTATGTCGATGACATTTGCAGGAAAACTCATAATCCTCAAAATAATTTCCAATTTTCATATATGTCTCCTTATAACTTAAATTTGAACTTACTTTCAATCATGTCTCTGATGGTATATAAAAACTTTCCCATCATTACATTTCCACCATCACGCATATTTTCTAGTACACTCAAAAATTCTGCTGAGGCTAAATATAACCAAACTAAATTAACTACAAAGGCTTCTTTCCCTGCCATAAAATCAAAGCACCAACCTATGGCTGTAGCAAATACATATGTCATTACCTTTGTCACAAAGGGTTTTCTCATATGTTTAGATGAAATTAATCCCTTTTCAAACGCAGGAATGATTGCTACATACTTATCCCAAGCAGATATACTTTCTTTATCTGCTCCCGCTTCTACTAACATTTGATAGGCAATCGCTCCCCATCTAGTCAGCAAATCAAATACGACTAATAAAATAAACACGCCCAGCACTTGAACGTGTTTTAAATTCATTAGCCATATAGCTGCACTACCCACGAAAGAGAGCCCCACCTTTATAATCCACGACTCTACTAGAATATCTCGTAGAGATTCTAAAAATCCCATATCGTATACCATTTTACCTTTTAATACACCTAAACAATAAAACTTATCAGATCTGGTTTATCTCTAGCTCTGTTCATAATCACTCCTACCATCTCTCTTGAACAATATTATTCCTCTTTTTTGTCTTCCATATTCATTAAATCGTTGTGAATGCATCCCTCAGTAGGGCAAGTACCGTCTTGATTGAGTGTAGCATAACACCATTCACAAAAATGCATTACGGGAATATCTGAGTGTACTTCGTAATTATCCATTTACTTTACCTCCTTAATCTTTGCAATCATTTCTTGTGTAAGTTTTTTATACTGCTCTTGTAAATCAGCTACACTAGCACCACTTAATGTACGTCTTGCTAGTGTTTGTTCTAATGCTTCAAAACGTTTGTCATAGTAGGCTTTAATTTCTGCAATACGTTCTGCTTTAGTAGGTACTACGGGTTCGGGTACATAGTCAATAAAGTTACCGTTGATGTAGCATTTACTGTTATAAAATTCATTTTGTATATCTTGATTACCTACTAGATATGTATGGTTCGGATATTGCATTTTAGCAAAATTTAATACTGATTCTTCTGTGTCTCCATGTAATCCTACTAAGTAGGTAGTTACTCGGAGACCTTTTTCATTTAAGACAAAAATATATTTATTCTCCATATAAACCTCCTTTAAACACCTATCGCCATATATAGAACAGTACGCCGTGAATTTTGTGTCCCAATGACTTCAGAAATTGTGACTGATGTTATATCTAGCTTTTTTGTTTGAACACTTGCTAGCCACTTATCGGAACGTGGATTAATGTGGCTATAAAATATTCCAAAGCATTTTTTTCTAAATGCAATTGGGAATGTTGCTGTATATTGTGCTTCTCCCGTTGAATGTGTTATGTGTATATATCCAAACTGTATGATTACTGTATTTTCCCCTTGACCAATTAATATATATGCTCCATTCTCAGCAGTTTCTTTTACCTGCACATTTAATCCTTGTCCTGTGCTTCCCCCGGCATCATTTAACAATTCTTTTACAACTGCCAGTGTAGGAACAAGGCTTGTATTTGTATCTGCTTTATTCGTAGTTAAGAACTGCAAAACACTCGTCACATCGCCTTTTGTAATGGTTAACCCCTCATTATGTTTTGTTATATCTGTAACGGTGGCGTCATAATCTCCATGATAATGCCACGAACCCCACGCATTATAGAATGTTCGATAGCAAATATTACAAGGTTTATTACTAGCACCATAGGAATAGAATACTTGCGTAATCTTATTGGTATCACTTTTAATCACCTGTACTACTCCATAGTAATATACACGTGTAGAACTTGGTGCATTTCCCCATCCCCACATGCTAGCCGTTGCTTCGTACATACCAGGCTCTGTAAGATTGTTCCAGTTGTTAATGCCTGTAGGTAACGGCTTCATACTCATATATTTATTTAGGTTATGTGCTGTGGTGTCTGCATTATGTTCACTAATTTTAGTGGCAGTAGAATTATTTATATCGCTTAGCTTTCTTTTCCCTTCTTCAATAGATGCTTGTAATGGAGAAATTAACTCACGCCCAATATCGTTTTTAATAGTGCCTTGTAAAGGTGTAATTAATTCATGATTTATATCATTCTTCATATCCGTTTTAATAGTTTGTAACTCGTCTTTCGTTACCCTGTTACTTATTTTGCTTTGTAGCTCTTCTTGTGTTACCCAATTTCCAATTTTACTTTGAAATTCTTCTTTTGTTACCCAATTATTAATTTTACTTTGTAGATCTTCTTGTGTTACCCAGTTACCAGTTTTGGCGGCTCCAGCTTTGTTGGCCCATTCCTTGGCTTTCTGCACCTCTGATGTAGCACTAGACACATATCCTTGCATATCTCTTACAATAGTGGCAGCATAACTTTTATATTCCTGTAATAGCTGATTTACGGTATCTCTCATCGATTCCGCTTCTCTATTCTTATCCAGAATCGATTGTTGCATGCTTTGAATCCCATTAGATATACCCTTTACTTGTTCTATAGCTTGTTCTAAATTGTGTGCATGACCTTCAGCAGCGCTTGCCTTTTCAATAACACTTGCTTTTAATTGATTAATCTCTTCTTTAGTAGCTATAGTAGAGGATTGTATATTACGTAATTCTGCTATGGAGTTTTCCATAGTTCCGACATAACCCTTTATTTCTCGTGCTTTAGTTTCTACAGCTCCTACACTTTGTAAGATATCACTATTTTTTAATCGTCTTGTAATATCACTTTCTACTTGTTCTAAACTTTGTAATACTGTCTGTTCTGTAGATCGTATTTCTTGCTTCGCTCTCTCTTTTAGTGTTTCTGCATCTCTTTCTAAACGATTAAGTTTTTCTTTAATTTCCCCATGCATCGTCAGTGATTCACTATGAATCCCATCTATTTGCGCTTTAATTCTATCAATATTAGCTTTAGTAGAGGTGACTTCACTTGTAATACGTTCCACTCCATCAAATGGATTTTCTACAAGTTCAATTGCATTTTTTTCACGGTTGATACGTAAATAGGCGTTTCCTATTTGTGTCGGAATCACAGTATCAAATTGTTCTGATAACACTTGTAGTGGAATACCTTTATGATGACTACCTAATTCCTGTATCATACGAACAATCTTATCTAATTGCCCTTGTAATGCTGTATAAATTGGTTCATTAGGCAACTGTAATGTATTATTCCGTGGAGTTTCTCTAGTAAGCAATACACTTTCATTCCTTGCCAGTGGAGTACCATTCTTTGGATACATGTATTGCTTAGTAGTAGGATTAAACTCAAAATTTGTAGAAATTCGTTTTGTTTTCCCATTACTGATGACGTAACCTACAATGTCCTCTTTCCTTGTGAACGAGTACGGGTATGCAAAGGTCTTATTCTGACCATCTCCTTCGTACATGATACTCACTCTTTCATCATTAACCATATTTGTCTCCTTTCTACAGTATCTTTGCATATAAAAGGAGCTACCCACAATAGATAGCTCCTAAGTACTATTTTCTTTTTTCCTCTTTACTTTTAATATTCTTGTCAAAGGCAATGGCTGTAATTAAGTCTCTTAGTGTGGCCTCAGTGTTAGAGAACGACCATTTCATCAACGTCCAGAATCCATCGGTAAACGTATCACTAAACCCTGTCAGTCGATTGCTCACCTGGCTTGTTGACCGCATCACATCAATCCAAGACTTTTTACTACTTTTTACATTTCTATATAACTCCAATAATTTTGGCATTAGACTCAGAGCAACAGTTTCATTTCCTTTACTCATACTTGGTTTACCCATAGCCATATCCATCGCCAAGGAAACTCCATCTCTAAGTATTGGGAACCCTACAAAGGTTCCAGTCACAACAGAGGATAGCATTTTCTTTAAAATACTTTCTGCATCATCGTCATCACCAGACCAGGTAGACCGTAATAAAGCTTCAGACATATTTTGCAATACTACCCAGAATAAGATGTGATTAAACAGTTTCATATAGTCTTGTTTATCTACGACTGCATAACCACCTTCTACCAATGCATTCAAAACTGTATTGGCATAGGTGTAAAATGGTGTAAATAAAGCGACTAGGCTGTTTTTCTTTCGTTGCAACTCTACAGAGTCTTTCGTATCCCCTGAACCAAATACTCTACGAACCTGTCTATCTGCTGCTGAAATAGCTTCCGCTTCAATATATTCTTGATCTAACCCCTTAGGTAATAGCTCCGCTACTTTCTGCTCATACGCAAACTTCCATAACGGCATAGACAACATTAAATCTGTTTCCGTGATAAATACATATCCATACCGACTAATTGTATCTCGTACCTCTTTTGTCATATGCCTGGTTTCAGATATTCTTCGCCCAATGTCACTATTAGGAAAGAAGGTCATACCTTTACCGCCAATACTTAACCCTTCATGTAAATCATGATCTAGCGTATGGATACGCTCACGTAAAAAGATACTTCGCTCCATAACGAATTTTCGGTTTGATACATACCTATCGGACAATGGGTATCCCATAAACTCTGTAATCGCTCGGACTGTATTTAGTAAGCCAATTTCTTTTGTCATCGGAATCACATTCAATACATTAAGTAAGGCTGTACTCGTCCTATAGGACATAATAGCCATAGATGTATTTCGTCTTAAATCTTGCAATACTCTATCTAACCGTGAGGATTTACTTATCTCACTCTGCCAATTATCTCGCACCCAGGTCTTCAACATTTGTAATGTTTCTACACCTGTAGTACGAACAATATAGTCACTGAGTGCCCGATTATTTAATAAACGATTCACATCTGTAGCCGCTTCACGCATGCTAATATGGTTAATCGCTTCATCAATAGCACGAGGAATCACATCAAAGGATAGTAGCAGCTTTTTCCCTTTCACTAACTGTACACGACTTTTGGTGGCACTCATACCCATACCCCATACAGCGCTAGATGACATTTGTGATTTTATAATATCTTCTACTTCATAATCCTTAGCAGCACCATCTACAGTCGGGTCATATACGATAGGATAATATTGTCCACGAATCTTACGTCCATTAATGGTGAAAGTCACACCTCTTTCTTTGTGCATAGGTGAACCATATAATCGCTCATGAACGGCGCTACGTTCTGCATAATAAGAATTAATGAGTTCCCAAGTTTTCTCTACAAAATCCCAATCCTTAGCATCTAGAAACTCACTAAATGCTTTATCTATTAGAACTTCTGCTTCTTCCTGGTCACTTAACCCTACCGTTTCAATAACACGTTGCCGATTATTTTTTGTCCCCCAGTTTAAAGCTAAGGCTAATACCTGCTCTTTGGTCATGCTATACACGGTACCAATGTTATACATACGTTCTGTTCTAATATGAAATAGTTCTTTTTTCCCGTATACTTTCATTACTTGTTGTAAATTACGAGTGGCCTCTTCTAACATTTCCTTACCTTTTACAGTGGCTCTATTAATTGGTTCATAGATATAACGATTCCATACACCAGCCTTATCATCATCGTACCGACGAAGTATAGTTTCTACTTTTACTAGGCTTAACATATATCCAGAGAATGTATCTTGTAACCGTCCAAAGAATCCTTGCTGATTGGCTTGCGTTAGTAAATCCTTAGTATTGGATTGTAATCGCTTACTACCTTCAATGATGAGTTCTGCTCCTGCATCTTCAAAAGAGATACTTTCACCTTGTTCATTTAAGATGCTTACACCTTCATACTGTTGTGCCCCTTGTGTGTAAACTGCTTTTAGTAATTGCCCCATATCTAGTAATTGGTCAAACGTTAACTGTTTCCATGATTTTGGCTTTTCTAATAACTCCATAATCCATGGGTCTAATGTCATCTTGGTTTCTGCTTTATCCTGAAACTCTGCATCAGGATCTAGCAACAATAGTACGTCTCCAATAGTAAACCCTTTAGATGGTTCTATGCCATCACGATTGACTAAGTTTAATTGATACATCATATGTTGAATAAAGTATCTAGCAGAAGAGTGAATCCGTTTAGGTGATTTAGGTCGTGAAATGCTTTGGTACTTTTTCTTTAAATCCCTTTCTAACGTTTCCACCTCACGTAAATTATCATAGGCTGCACGTGCCATGGCTTGATAATATAACTGCTGTTGCTTATGATGAAAGGCTTCATCCATTTGCCCCTTTGAAATAGCAATATCTGCCTTTCTTGCAGAACTAGCACTTTTATTCTGATACGTTTTAAAGGATGTAGCCTGTGGAATAGTCATAGTTCGCAAGGCATTATGGGCTTTCTCCATCATATCTTCTGTACTCCATAAGGATAACCCTCGCAAGGCTCTCATATTGCTAATACCTGTTTGTAACTCTTCTTGTAGTTTTTTTATTTCTTGACTTTGCTGTGTTGAATCTTTTTCTTGTAATTTCCGAACTTTCTTTTGTACCTTATCATCCTCTATAGCAGATGCTACACGTTCAATAGAGGATGGATCATTGACATCGATGTCTCCTAAAGCGCTAATAAGCTCAAAATGTTTTGCTACTGCTTTATTCGTATCTTTACGAATGGCTTCTGCTTCATAGGTAGTAATTCGTTGCATTCCCTCTGTGGTAAGCAAATACTCTTCTGCCATCCTTTTAACCGCTTCATAATCATGTGTAAATCTCTCTACTTCATCACGCTTAGATTGTATCTCCTTAGCCACCACTTCCTTCATAGATCCTATACCATCGTTAACTTCCCCGTCTATAAGAGCCTGTTCGCTATGGTAAGGTGTCCCTTCTAGTCCAGCTACACCAAAGGCATCAAAACGTACTCTTGCTTGGTACACTGGATATTGTTCTACTAATTGTCGCTGCAACGTTTCTTCTAGTTCTGGAATAGATGCTTCAAACTCTTCTAGTTTTGTATTGGCCAATTCTTTCATATACGTAGTAAGCACTTTTTCTTTCGCTTTTTCTCTGATGCGATCGAGTTTTTCTTGCCATTCTACTTGCTTTTCTTCTGTGAAAGATTGATATAGCCCCGTTCTTTCAAAGCTATCTAATCCCTGCTGTGTGATATAGGAATTGATATCCTCTTCCGTTGCAAGCATACGTGCCATGATATCTTGCACCTCTTTAGGTGGTAATCCGCCTAGGAGTGTTACACTTTTATATAAAGCACTGAGCCATTCTTTAAAACGACGGAATATACGTTCCAATACTTTTGTTGGTGCTTTTCCTTCACGAATATAGGCCTCAAAACCTGTAGCGAATTTCTCATGTGCAGCCGTATTATTAGCGCTTTCTGTATCTGACCATCCACTCCACTCTTTAATGGTATTCCAATCCTCTACCACTTGTTTAGGGGCATCATCCATTGTGGCAAGCATACGCAAGTCTTCTAAAAAGAGATGACCACTTTCATGGATAAAGGTAGAAAAATTAGCGGCATCGAATAATTGTATGAGCCGTTTACTACCCAGTTCTTCTGGATACACTGTAGTCAAACCTCTATATTTTGTAGTCAAACCTTTATATTTTGAACTCTCCTCACCTTGATAATATCTATTTTGTTGCGCTGCACGTGCCTTATCTAAATCTTCATCAGTCAACACTTTTTCATTGCTTTTTTGTAAATGTTGTTCTATAATAAGGGCTATATTAGACCAACTTGTCCTGGTTGGGGCCCAACTTGCCCCGTTGCCCGATAGGTTGGCCTTTTTTTGTACATCTTCGTCAAAATTTTCCTTGCTATTTTCTGTATCCTGCTGTATACTTGAGTCATAAATAGACCAATCTAACGAGATTGGGGCGTATCTTGCCCCGTTGTCCGATAGGTTGGTCTTTTTTTTGTTGTAATATAATAGAGCATTCTTTTTTAAATTTGTTACATACCAATCAATAGATTCCCTACCAAAAATAGATTTGATTCTATGAACTTTATTCTTATTTTTATAGGTGTCAAAGATTAATGGAATTTGAATACTATTCCCTTTTTTATCTTCTAATGCAACTACAATAACAACTTGATTGTCAATGTATTCTCGTTTTTCTCCATCATAGTTTTTAAAGATTGCTACAGGATTAGCAATGGCTCTTGGTAAATCTTTTAACACTTCCGTATCAATAGAATCTGCATGCTTCCCTTTTAACACCTTCGCTAATACAGAAGGTGTTATTTCTATATCATGCGCTGAAAAGCCTAACATTTGTAACACAACCGGTGTACTCATGAGTCTAATGTCTTTGTTTGGTATTTCCCCATCCTTATAGCGATCCATTACGGAGTTCCAGGCAATACTATCTTGCTCTAGTTTTACTTCCCATTCAGGTCGGCTATCCTTAAAAGCTTCATCAGTAACATCTATACTTTGTGCATAATAGTTAGGATTACCTTCCTCATTAATATAGCTATTCCCTTCATAATCCTTGACATCTTTTAGCATATCTCGTATAGTAAATATATTAAAAAGAGAGCTCGCTCCATTTATCTTGCCATCGTGCAAGTGAGGGGTGCTCTCTTTTTTTGTTGGTATAATTGAATATAAATCTATCTTTGTAGGATTGCCTTCCTCATCAACATGGTTATTACCATCATAATCCTTGACTTCTTTTAGCATGTCTCGTATAGTGATAGACAAAGATGGTGATTTCGAAATACTGCCTTTGTGCGGTTGGAAATTGCCATCTTTTTTTACTGCTATCACACTGTATAGGTCAATTTTTAAAGGATTTAACTGAATACTGGAAGAGTTTTCTTCACCAACTATCTTAATTGTAAATATATCATTTCCTAATTTAATCGGTACATAAAAATAATGATAGTTTTTTACTCTAGATTTATGCTTATTTTGTGTTTGTTTTTGGTTAGCAATAGATTCTACTAATACACTAGACTGTACCAATTCTTCTAACGATACCATACTTGGATTAAATGCATCTAATAATTGCTTCTTAGGGTTTTGGTTCCACACTAAATGCCTACGATTTACCTTGTTGGGTATACCAAATTCTCCTTTTTTATCTAATGATAAAACTTTTGTTTTGAACATGCCTTTGAGATGTTCTTCTAGTCCTTTTCTATCCATGTTTAGTACATCGGAAGTGAATAAAGAGGTTAGATCTACTACAGGTACTTTCGCATTTAAATCCACATCCCTATTCATAGGTTGTGCATATCCAGTTCCTACCACTTCTTTAGCGTTAGCTTCTATTTGAACACGTTCCATATAATCTTTTGCTGTAAAGTGACCGTATCCAGCTTTCTTCATAATATTGGCCATAACATCAGCATGCATAGCCATTACTAAGGCACCTTCTTTTGCTTGACTAGCAACAGCAGGGTTGCCTTTTTTTAATTCTCCTACCAAGTCTTTATAGATTTGGTATCCTTTGTCAGATAAGTTAGAACGTACATGGATATCACTATCTGCAATTTTGAACAAAGTATCTTTAATACTATCCATAGCCTCTAAATCTTGTAGTGCCTCTTCCATGACATCATATCGATTCATAGCTGTTTTCATTGCACTATCACTCATAACTTCAGCATACTCTTGGGATAGTTGTTTTTTCCCATGCTCAAAGGCAATCCGTCTACGGTCCTTATGGCTAGGTGCTCGATGATGCATTGCTACATGTTCATCATACCACTGAGGTTTAGGTCCTTCTTTATCATACTCCAATGCCTTATGCTCATCGTGGTAGGTTTCCCGATAGTTTTCTTCCATTTGGTTATACATATCATTAAAGACCTGTTTGATATGGTAGGGGTCGCTTGATACAACCATTTCAGCTAGGGTTCTTTCTCTATCACTATGATTGGTGAACTCTTTCATGATATCTTCCTTAACGGCTTCCATCTTCTTGGCATGTTCTCCTGCAAAATGCTCTTGATAGGCTTTTGCCCCTTTGACGGCTTGCTCTATGCTTGCTACAGACATACCACCTTCCGTATAAAAAGTAGCCTTTTCCAAAGCTTTTACAGTATCCTCTGCTATCTCTGTGTTAAGCTGTGCAAACTGGCTAATAGGCACTGGTAAAGCTGCTTCATGTTCAATTGCTTTTGTAGCTTCTTCACGTGTCACAATACCAGAATTAATTAAACTTTGAATAGCTTCTTGCCCTTCTTGGGTGTCTACTAATTCATGAGCATTAATATATACAGTTCCGATACCTTGCTTATCTGCTGTGGCTTGAATAGTTTTAGCAAAAAGCTCAGGATTTTTTTGTGCCAATGGATTCACTTGACTTTCTTTAATTAGTGCACTGACTACTTGATTACCTCTCTGATTAATATCAGACTGTACGACCATGTCTTGTTGCTCAGGACTCAACCTATGAAAGGCTCTAAACTGATGTATGGTGTGTGCTGTACCACCTAGGCCACCTAATACACCAAGCCCAACAACGGCTGGCACTGCATCTATCATGGCATTAATAGACCCTATACCGATATCTGCTAAACTATAATGTACATCCCCTTGTTTGCCCCACAGATTGGTCTGTACCTTATCATTGATATCCTGTAAGCCTTCTTCTAGTAACTCACTACCACTAGATTTTAAACCAGCTTTGAAAGATTCTTTAGCCGTAGAGATGGCACCCTCTTTCATAATGGCAGTTTTACTTTGGTTTTCTATCATCTTAGTCAATACAGATACACCAGGCTTAACTGTTTTGATTGCTTTTACAGCCAATCCTAGTCCTACCATTTCAATTGCTGCATCAGGAATAGAAAATGCCAAGGCACGATTCTTAGCTTCCTCATTGCTATAGATTCGATTACCATTGGCATCTTTTTTATCTATTAAATCTAAATATTTTTGGCCAAACGACATCTTTTGCACTTCATTTGCCATACCCAGCTTAATCCCAGTGCCAAATCCACCGATAGCACCTGGTATGGCACCGACTCCACCAGCCATAGCACCCGCAGTAGCTCCTAATGTAGCACCTGCTGTCCCCTCTATCATGGCAGCAGAGGCAATTTGTCGCCCCATAATTACGCCTTGTTGTGCTGTGGCACCTGCAATGGATTCTATCCAATTATTTCCTTCTGTTCTATATTGACTAAGGTTATTTTGTAATCGTTCAATCTCATGGTTTATCTCTACAATTTTATTAGGATCTGTTTCGTAAGCCAAATCTCTACCTTGTTTAGCTAGTAATAATTGGTCATTTCCACTCCATATACCTTGTTGGATAGAATCCCATATGCCTCGTGTTTGGCGAACATTTTCTGTATTCTTTAATAGTTCTATGGCTTCCGCTTCACTGCTGTATTGAATATTAGAAAACTCTGGATACTCAGCTTTAAACGCTTCCATATCTTGTAATGTGTTTTTTCTAATACTCATCTCCCGAGCTCTTTCAATGACATCATGTCCACCATTAATAAGCACATTCGGTGAGATGTCCAATGTTTTACCTATCTCTATGGCATCTTGTGACCAGTCCGCATCATTATAGGCTATCTTTCTATATGCCTTAGATAACGTGCTATTAGAGTTTTCAAACAAACTATCTAGACGATCACCGAAAGACATATTTCTTTCTTTTTCATCATCTACATGAACAAAGTCTTTTACATATTTAGGGTTATCATATGTTTTGAAACCACCTTTTCTGACATCTTCAGCTGTTATACGTTTGTTTTCTGCCATTATTCCTCTCCCTCATAGCTATTAGAGTCTCAATCGAGATCATGTTCTCGTTTCCATGTATCAACATCAATGGAACGTATAATTTGTCCATCTTTCATAATGCTTACATATTGTCCACCATCATCACCTGGTCCAATATTTATGCTATCACCTCCATATTGTCTAGCCATTGTTTGTGATATTGTTCCAGTAGTATCAAACCACCAATTTCTATGTATTGTAAATGTCCTCTTACGAACTGCTTCTACTAAAGTATCTACCATTTCCTCATCTGATGGATAATGTCCAGTTTCAGAATAAACTTGAGTTCTATATGCAGCTCCTACTTCAGAAGCCCCTATCCATAAAGCATTCATATCTTTGTTTGAATACCCTAACCTATCTTGAACTACGGACTTATATTGCCCTACGGCTGCACTAAACCTTCCTGTTCCTTTCGAACGATCTTCTAATGTAGAATACACTTTATTATAAAAAGAGTTGGGAAAATATACCCCTGAGTTTGCCATTAAATTCATGACATATTCAGAACTTTCACCTCTATCTATTGCCTCCATTATCATGGCCTCATTAGCTGGCCCTGCCTGCATAGCTCTTGCATTTAATGTTTCTTGTTGTCGCCTATAACTTTTTGCCATTCCTAATACAGCTGCTTTTACATCTGGATCATCTGAAGCAGCACTACTAATTGCCTCTGCTATCTCCCCTGGAGATAATCCCTTTTTTTCCATTTCATCTGCCATTAATGTAATATCTCTTACTTGTTTTCGTACTGCTTCTTCATGCTCTCGTTTTATTTTAGCTTGTATCTGTGTAAATCTTTGCTCTGCTTTCGCCAGAAAATCTGCCTTTTCTCCGTCTGTCATGGTATTATAGTTTCCCATCAATGACTTAGTAGAATTGATATAATTTCGTATTGATGTACCTCCACCATTATTCTCTTTATCCCAAGAGTAGTGATTTCCATTGCCATCGATGGCATCTGGTTCTCCATTTACCCATCGTATGGCATTTTGTTCTCCTGCGAACCAACCTGCTAATGCACCTTCAACCCCATATTTTTTGTAATATCCTCCAAAAACATGATCAAACACCTTATCATAAGCATCTTGGTCTGTAATTGGTTTATCTCCAACTCCTGCTTGTTTAGACCATTCTGGCCAATTATCCGGCATAATTTGATATAGCCCATACGCTCCAGATGGATTTCTTGCATTAGGGTCATTACCACTTTCATGCATTGCTACTGCTTTTTTTAGCGCTCCATATTCACCACTTCCCTTACTATATGGGTTTTCTTTTTCCAGCATATACGAAGCTGCTTTTTTTGGATCATTGTTATTTTTTGCTAGAACATCTCTTAGATGAACTTCATCTTCTAGTACAGCATTAACCTTAAACTCTTTCGCCGCTTCTTCAAACTTTTTATACTTTTCTGGCATCATTCCTGCATCTTTTGCTACATTAATAATGCCATCGATTGCTTGATTATTCTTTTCAGTGCCTGCTACATGTAATACGCCTTGTAATAGCTCTTCTGTAGCTTTGTCTTTTCTTGCACGAACAGCTTCTTCACCTTCATAGCCATATATCTCATCAATCTTTTTATAAACGCTATCTAATTGGCTTTTAACAATATCCATCTTGGTATATCCTAACTGTGCCACTTTTGCTGAACTTGTAATAAAGTTTGCTACAGATACATCTCTATACTTATCACCTTGTTCACGCTCATGACTCTCCATTTTTGTATTATTCTGTAACCACGATTGGTCTGCATGTTGTAAAAACCCTTGCTGTGAACGTTTAAACTGTAACTTTGAAGATATATCCTCACGTATTTTTGCTTCTTCTTGGCGAAATCTCTCTGCGGAATTAGCGGCATCTTGTAATGTCGTATAAGCAAGTCCTGTTTTGTCGTTGTACATAAGGTCAGCAATGCGGTTATTATAATCGGTTTCCGCATTCATTTGTTGCAGTTTCATTTCAGTATCTATCTTTTTTAGCTGCACATTATATAGATCGTTCACTCCTTTTTGAAAGGCTTGTAGACCACTAGCAATTTGCCCACCATAAGCTTCTATACTTCCGCTTCCTTGCAATCCACCACTAGGACCTGTATTCGGTTTAACTTGCTCATTATATGATTCTAATCTCATAGTTATCTCCACCAATTCTTAACGCTTGAGATATGGTCTAAGTAGTTAGGCTTAACTGCTCCCATACCTACCGCCTTATTGCTTATAATTCCTTTCGGTGTAGTAAAGTTACTAAACATACTATCAGCCGATGTAAAACCATAAGGATTAGCATTGCCACTTGCCCCTGGGCTAAATGTTCTTGTAGGACTCAAATACGTACTTATTGGGTTCACTACCTTTCCATAATCGCCTAAATACGATTGTACTGAGGCAGCTGTACTCAATAGGGTGCCTAGCATTTTCATTCTTCCTGCTTGCTTTGCACTTTGTATTCCTGCATACGCATTAGCAGCTTGATTCCTATAATTCCATGTTTGTAATGCTTGTGAATCTACATCATTTCTTTGGTTCTGTAAGAGTTGTAAACTATCCGATACATACGAATCATGGCTACTATCCATCACATCCTTTACGGATCCCGTAGACATGAGACTAGATGCACCCGCTTCATTTCTATTTTGACCTAATGCTAAACGCATTTTCTCCGTTAATTTCTTTTGCTCACGTCCGGCATTATCAGCAATTTGCTCTGCTTTTCGTTCACTCATCTTTGTATTGTATTCTGCTAGTTTAGCTTGATTTTCGTACATAGCTACTTGTGCTTTAGTTTCTGCCTTAGCCCCCATCATGCCACTAATCGCTTGTATCCCTAGCATAGCCAAAGGATGCATGCACATACTATTCACTTCCTTTCTTTGGCAATGTAAACAATAGAAATCTCTCTGGTAAATTGACTCCTTCTATAAATGTAGCGCCTAACCATCGTAACCAACGTATAGATGCTTTATTGTCCTTGGATATACAATTCCATAAGGATCCTTGCTGTTGCCATTCATTAATAATTCGTTTACTTTCCTCTAAGAAATAGCGTTGGCAATATTTACTTTCCTGTAATCGTTGACTCCCTAGAAACCATATGCAGTATCCTAACCCTGTGTGGTATTCGTCTCCTATTCCATAGGCCCATATAGGCGACTCTACTCCATCTATACATTCGTATTCTATCCACCATTGCGCACTGCATGCTGTGGATAATAAAAGACCATGGGTGGCATCTTTTGCTCCCATGGCCATGCATTCTATAACATCAATTGTTCGTAGACGTTTCGCTAACTCTACCAAGTCTCCTAAGAGTCTCTTATCATTCGCCTTACCACTGCGTTTTATTATTGTACCTTGCAAGTGTACCTCCTCCGATAGAAACATCTCGTACTACAGATAATAGGTTAAATGGAAATGGATCATCGTGTAATATACATACGCTCGCATCTGTAGCATATCCTTTCCCCTGTGTTGGGATATTAATATTTACATCTCCCGTATACATAGTGCTACCATTTTGTATAAGACTGGCATCACCGATTAAATCCATTCCTCTATTAAAAGTAACGCCTACTTTCCCGCCTCGGCTATTTCGAAGTCGTAATATCATACTATTACTTCGTACTGTCCGAGATTGCAGTGTTCCGTCTTTCATGTCCATATACACCTGTGGTAATACAATTTTACATTCGATCGGAATACCGATCACAATATCTTTTGCTACGTAAGGCAGTGTTACAGTTCCATCTTGACCTACTTGCACCTGGTGTACATCAGAATGATTGAGTAATAACACTACATCCATTCCTTTGAGGTGTTCTATTCGTATACTGGTTTGAGTATTGTCCGTAATAGCAATAGAGCAATCTAACGTAGTATAACTAGATACATCCTTACTATCTACTGGACTATCTAATCGTTCAATATATCGTTTTTCTTGCCCTAATACAGTCCGCTTCACCACTGCATACACACTATCTTCATTACCATTTGCTACAGAACAAATCGTTTCAAATACTCCACCT
Organism: uncultured Veillonella sp.; assembly: GCA_963545445.1. Classification (GTDB taxonomy): domain Bacteria; phylum Bacillota; class Negativicutes; order Veillonellales; family Veillonellaceae; genus F0422. Next base: position 16,768 of record CAUUJQ010000001.1, read on the forward strand.
TTTGTTTCATGGTGAGCCCACCCAGTGACATCTTGCTCTTTAATGATCGTTAAAGCAATTAGCTTACCATCGTCACGTACATAATACAAAATGCTATCTGGTTGTTGGGCAAAAGTGCTATCCAACAAACTATGTTGATTTACTAAATGTTTGGCCAATAATGTTAAATCAATTCCATTATAGTTATCCGATTCATAGGTATATCCCATGTCACGTACCGATGAAGACCTTTTTTGCACATAAATTAGACGATTTCCTATATATTGTGGGTCACAGTTTGATGCCCCATGTTGAGTCTGTGAACGTGGTACTACCTTGGATGGTTTAATGGCTTCTGATCCACTGATAATCCATTCGTTCCCATCGGTTAGTATGATTAAATCTTGTGCTGATATCATATGTACAATATTGAAAGCAGCACGACTTATAAGCCCTAATGTAATAGCACTATCATCTGTTACATTTCCATCTGCTTTTTCCACTTCAAAATTAGGATAATCACCAGTACGACTAAACCACAACTTATAGGGATTTGATTTCGAACCACCCAATACTAGTCTATCTTGGAAAAAAGTGCTCATTCTAGGATAGCCTACTGTTTTTCCCCAAGATGAAAGTTGCCATTCTGATGTCTCCGTTTCTTTCCCTACAGGTTTTAATACTTTCACCTCAACCTCTGTAGGGGAAATGAATCGACTAATAACTAGCAATCCATATTGGTCATAGGGTTTTATTGTGAAGTCAATGGAAACATCACCGCTATTAATTTCGCTTTGTATTCGTAATTGTGTGCCCCTATTAAAACTACCCGTTTCGGTAACATTATAATCTCTATCTGAGCTATATTGACGATAGTTTTCCCATGCTGTAGTCTCCGTACTATCTTTCTTTTGTATTGTAATAGTTCCACCCCAGGTGCCATGAGTTACTATTTTCCACTCTTTATCTGTATCATCAGCATAACTACCGATGTCCATAGATTCATATCCAGGTTCTTCATAATCATTAACTCCACTACCATCTGGATCACTTATATATTCACTTCTGCCGTTCATCTTTTTTATTTCAGCTGGCATTCGATGCTTAAGCTTGATAACTTGTCCCACCATACCTTCTTTAAACATGGCCTTAGTAGATATGACCTTGTTACTAGAACGCACATATTTTATTTTATAAGTTCTATCTGTATTGATATCGTCAAATGGTGGTGCCACCAAATCAAACAGTTTAAATTCCCATTGATTGCCAACTCTTTGCAAGATATGAATAGGATGCAAACCACTGCAAATAAAGAATGTATCTGCTGACTGATTAAAATCTAACTCATTCAATATCGATTCTTCATAAGGGGTTGTTAATTCTATGCCCGTATATCCATCATTTTTCCATATACGAATGTACAAGTGCCCTACTTCTAAAAAGATAGGTTCAGGATATACAAAACGTATGAGTCTTACTTTGCGATTCGGATACTTGGTTTCTCCAATAAACCTTGTTCCATTCCGCTTGCAAATGCTCCCGTAAGGACGTATGATGCAGTTTTTTGCCATCAGTACAGCACTTCTATATTTATCTAAATCACTTCGATTTTCTATCTCTGGTGATATTTCTCCTGTTGTAAAAGAGTGCTGTACTACATACATATTGCCTGTACTCATATTGCTCTCCTTGACTCGATATATCCTACTGGCAGTTCTAAATCAAATTGACGTTCAGAGGCAACTATGTTCTTAGCTTCTAGCAAGGCTCCTTGATAAATTTGGAACTGCGATCTATACATTTCCATATTACCAACAAGAGATTGTGCTAAACTTGCTGCCAAGAATCGTGTAAGCGCTTCAACAAAGATAGGTGGAAATATATCGGGATCATTTACATCAAATATATAATCTACATAGGCTTTTGTCATATTAGTTCCAATCGCCTTTGTACTGCTATCTAGGTTAAACACTTCGTAATTAGGTATATCTTTCACACTGTAACTCGTATACAGTCCATTCCGTATTTCAGTATCTTGTATAATTCGATAAATTCGTAAAGCGTGCTCTGGATATAAATATGTATGTCTATATCCACCTGTATAAGTTTCTACCTGTATGTTTGCTAATGGCTCCACACGTCTTGCAAATCCCCACATATATTGGGATAATACTAATCTTCTAGCATGATGATAGTATTGATTGCAGATACGCGCGGTTTCATTGTCGTCATCTAAACTCGTAATAAGGCCCTCTCCTATATGTGAAAGAGCCATATTACAGAGGTCTGTTTCCGTCATATTGTACCTCTTTCTATATATGAAAAGGACTACCCGAAGGTAGCCCTGTAGTTCATTTTATCGTAAATCAATATCTGGCGTTAAGGCAGCAAATAATGCATTGGAATTGATACTTGCACTAGCTGTTACCTTTAATTGTACATACCGCTTCAATCCGTATGGCAATAAGACAGTTAATTTAGATCCCTTTTTAGCATCTAATTTGTACGTTCCTAATACCGTTGGGCTCGTAATCGTTACATTCGGCGGTTGTTGACCTGCCACTCGTTTCTTTAACAACGTAGATGATGCAGAATCACTCGTTTGTAATTCAACCGTCAATTGCCCAGAGGTACCCTTTAAATTGTTCATTGCCAAATATAACTGATTGTAGGCATCACCTGCTTTCACAGTATCTACTACATCAGAATAAATGGTAGTTCCCGTTGAGTTATAGTTTTCTTCACCAGGGAAAAATGTATTTTCAAAATCTGTAATCATTGTAATACCTCCTTGACCTATACATTGTCGATTGGGTCTTCATCAGTACGAAGTACATCACAAGCTTTTACTTCAATACCCGCTACATAAAGTTTTGGCATTTCACCCATAACCTCTTGGCGTGTTACATGAATATTATTTTTATCCGTTAATGCGATTTCTAATGCTGTTTTAATCTCCTGTGGTACATATGCCACTGGTTTAATACGTCCACTATCTAAATTGCGAATACGACCCTTCGCATAAATAAAGGATTCAATAAATTTTTGACGTTGAGATGCCGTAGCACTAGCCAATTGACTAACATCAATATTACGGATAGCCGCTACACGGCGTGGGTCTGCTACCGTAAGCCCTACATCCCAATTAAATAACGTTTCTACTACTCGGAATTTATTTCCTTCAAAATCAACCGCATCAGTTTCACCTAAATCTTTTTTAGTTAATCCTGCTTTAGATCCTCTAGGATAAATCCCCATGACACCATCATCACCATGACATACAATCCAAATGGAGCCACACTTACCAGCTACAGTACCACCCATATTAACATTTTGGTATCCATAGTGTGTCTTATCTGTAGATAACACATTATATCGTTTAGCTAACCCATTAAACTCGCCTACATTGACATCTGTATCACCATAGAACAACATACTTGCCACGGTTTGACCAAAGCCTTCAATATGTGCTGCATCTTCTGTTTGTCGAAAACGCATTGGGTCATTAGATAACATGAGTAACTTCACATCTACACTAGAACGGTCTTCAAGCATTGCAGCTGTATCTGTTACTTGTTTAGTGCTAGACTTGGTGTTCGGTACACCACGGTTAATCGCACGTACATGAGGATTTGGTAATGCCGTGCGTTGGGTTGTCAAGTTACCTGTAGGCAAATTCCCTTCTTTGAAACGTAAATCTTGCATGATGGGATTAGCTTGGTTTAACACCTCAATAATGCTATCAATTCCATCTTTAGAACCTTTATAACGCTTATGTAAATCCATTAACGTCAATGCTTCTGTACCAAATGTTGGCATATTTCATCACTCCTTTACTTCATTCGATATACATCAAAATTTGTATTATCGTAAAAATTAACTCCAGATCCGCTTCCTTGTCCACTTAAACGGCCTGTATCTTCTGCTACCAGATCACCAATTGTGGCAAATGCTTTTACAAGTGCCACATTATTCCCGATACCATTCATCATAAGAACCTCTCGTAGATTAGGGATATCCTTTTCTAGGTACTCAATACCCGCCCCTGCTTTAGCAATGGTGGTATCAAAGTTGGAACCTAATTCTTTTACAGTTTCTTCTTTCCAAGTTTCTGCTTGTGCCTCTTGTAATCCATCAATATGTTTTAGCAAGGCATCTCCCATAGTTTGTAGATAGCCCATACCAAACTTAGCAATTTGCTCTGCCCCTTCTTGGGACACACCACTATTACGCAGGACTTCACTAAAGGCTTCCGCACTCTGTTCATCAATACTTTCACCATCGCTTAATAAACTAGTGAAATCATACGTTTCAGGCACACCTCCTTGAGGTTCTACAGGATTTGATGTGTCTGTGGATTGTGCTGAGGTATCCGTTGTACTATTTGTGTTATCATGAGTATCTTGTACCTCTGTGTTTGGTTCTTGTGTCACTGCATTTGTGGATTCATTCTCCATTTGACTCCCCCACCTTTCTTGTAATCAATTCATTAATACGCTCTTGATGTTGAATGTACTCTAGTTCTGCCAATTGCTTTTGCTCTATACCTTTCACACCAAGTAATGTGGCAATATTCTTTACTATATCTATGCCTACAGACCGTCTACCTTCATTAAAGAATGATTGAGAATTGCCTGTAAAAGTAGTCTGCATGATACAGCATGTATCTAGTAAGCGCATGAGAAACCAACGCCCGTCTTCAGTGCCCAATACAGTTTCTAGCCCCTTGCGATCCCGATTCTGAATTTCCATCTGCCGAATCTCTCGAATGAGTTCGTCTTTCTTCTTTACACCATACTCTATCATTCTTCACCACCTAACCCTGGCATGCCTAGCCAATTTCCTACTGCTGATTGATTCGTATTCGCTGCTTCTGCCATATCCTTTGTCGCTTTCGCTAGATTAGGGGCTTGTTCTAACATCTGTTGCTGTTGCATTTGTTCTTGTTGTGCCATCATCGCTTGCTGTTCTGCCTCTATCTTAGCTTGTGTTTCTTCATCACTAAAAGACATCGCAGCAGGTGCACCTAAATACTTGAAGTATTCATTGACAAGTCCAATCGGGTTAATTTTTGCTTTTACCTCTGGATATACTTGCATCATGTTCATGGCAAAACCAAATGCTTGTTCGATAGTGGTTAAACCTGCCAATTTTTGTGCTTGCGCTAATGGCGAAGTAAAGTCTACTTTAATTTCCTTGTCTGATAACATTTCCCTGAGTTCTTCTGGTATTGGTGGGAATATTTTTGCATCCGATAGAATAGCATACGTTCGTTCAATGACATTATTTAAAAACTCGTATTGCAATCGTTCCACTACAGGTCCTAGTTGTTGTAACTTTTCCTGTGTACGCTCCATGACCTCTCGTGCCGTCATTTGACCACTATCTAGCTGTTCTAACATCAAGAATAGGTCTGCATTATAACAGCGCTTAATATTCTCACGTGTTTCCATGACAACTTCACCTAATGGCCCCAATTGCATGTTCACATCGAACAATGGTTTTACCACATCATTAGGGTTATCTGTGGTTGTAATTCCCCCTGGAATCAGGTTTACATTATACGCCAGTGAAGAGGATACTTGCATTGGCGGTTTTACCATTAACTCTACCGCTCGCAATCTATCACTCATCAAGGTTTGTAACATCTTTACATCATCATTGGCATACCACCCAGCACCAACAGCATAGGTTTCATTTCCTACTACTTGATACCTTGCTACACATACAGGAAAGGTGTTGAATCCACCTACTTCTAAAAAGGTTTCTTCTCCTTCTAGCCAATAGTAGCTCCGGTATTTCATATGCCGTTTACCGATTTTACCGTTAACATAGTCCCGATTAGGTTCTACTAACCAATATACAGTGTATGTATCTGCACTGTATGTATGATTACGAAGTAAGTCTTGCATTCCAGGTGGCATAGATTCCACGCTAAACTGCTCTGCAATCTGCATTAGGGTCATCGCCCGCTTCACAGTAAATGTATCTACGATACCATTACCGCCTACACTCATGGCATAGGTACCAATGGTAAACTGTTCTACACGGATCCCTGTTCGTGTATCTCTAAATATACCCATAGCAGCTTGCCCATAGGCTAATTCTTGATACGCTTGGTAACAACCTATATAGAAATTACTCTTTCCAAAAATAGCTTGCATTATCTCATGCCGTTGATCTAAGACGGCTGACATTTCATGATTTGCCTGTAACCCACTATTAGCCAACGTAAGTTTGAACCATTGTCTGCTTGGCGGTGTTAATCCACTCATAACTCCACTAGCAAAAATATCATTACAATGTGAGGCATAGCTATCTAACAGATGACTGGTATCATAATCAATGGCTTTTCCATTTGTGTCATTCAATTTACCTATGAAAGGTAACTGATACTTCTTAATCTCACGCCATACTTTTACATGTGACTGCTGTGCATCAAATAGGCGCTCTACCTTTTGACTCACTTCTTTTGTATTGCCTAGGTCTTTAAATTTAGCTCCAGTAGGGGATCTAGCCAATAAACTCATAGAACCACCTTATCCTAACTTATTACGTCCTGCATTAGACAACAATGTATCTGTTGTACGAGTTGAAGAGAATCCACGTTTTTTGCGTTGCGCTTCTTTCGACGTCGTAGTATCATCTACCTCATTATTTTCTACCGTAGGGGATGGTGCTGGAGGTTTAATCTCTGGCACCTCTGGCTGACTAACCCCTAATAATTTTCCTACGAATCCACCACACATACTATCCACTCCTTTCCTTATTCTTAACCAAATGGATTATATTTTGTATTGGCCATTGGTGGTACTGCTTGCGTATACATGTCCTCTTGTGGCACTGTATACGCAAATGTGAGAGCTAAGGCATCCCCTTTATCTGGTGAGTGTCCTAACCGTTCCTTAATTTTGTCCTTACTCTCTAGTACAATGCGTCCCCTAGTATCAAAGCTATAGGTTGGTGTTGCTAGATCAGCTCGCAGTGAGCCATCATCTGGCAAACTTCCTCCTTGCTTTATCCACTGAGCCATTTCGTACCACATTTCAGCACGTTTATTCACAAACCGTTCCGGTTTCGATGCTTGGCTTCCAAATGGTACTTCGATAATGTGACGGTAACCCATCTGCCGTAGACGGTCTATTACTCCTTCACCTCGACCAGCATCTATAAAGACTGCCCTAGGCTTATGCTCTTGGATAATCCCAGCCACAATGTTAGCAATTTGCATGTTATCTAGTCCCTTGTACCGCAGTGGCTTATAGGCAACTAATCCCTTGCGTATTGCGATTGTGGTTGCATCGTCACCAAAACGTGCAATATCTACCCCTAACACAAGCGGACTATATTGTATATCTCGTGGTGCTACCGTCCGCTTCATGGCCATGTTAATATCATCAATACTCACCAATACATTTTCTGCACTGGCTGTAAAATCACAATATAGCTCCTGTCGAATAGCATTTTCTGTCATCTCGACCATCATTGCCTCTAACTCTTCTTTCGGTATGATCTGGCTATCATCAACTGTATACATACATGTGTACCAACCCGAATTAGAATCTTCTTGTAATTTCTGTGCTTTTAAAAAGAGTTCATAGAACCGATTTTGCCCTTTGGGAGTTCCTATGAATATGGCCCACCCTGTTCTATCAGATAAGGCTGGACGAATAATTTCATCGAATACCTCAGGTTTCATTTGAGCATATTCATCTAGCACTACACCATCTAGATACAACCCACGTAAACTATCTGGATTATCTGCCCCTCGGATGTAAATTCTCGGTCCTGCACGACTCCTATGTTTGGTTGGCAGCTCTACATATAATTCACTTTCATTCACCCGTATACCTGGTATGACACTGGTATAGAACTTCAAATATGACCAAGCAATTAGCTTAGCTTGCGTTCGTAGTGGTGCTACATACGCATATTGTGGTGACGGTAAATGATTTTGTATCGCCATTTTTATCACATGGTTTATAGTGGCTACCGTTTTTCCAAACCTACGATGTGCGACAATCACATTAAAACGATGTGCTTCTATAGCTGGATGTATGAAATCTCTCCACAAGGGCCTTGGTGTGTACGGAATCGTTATGTTAATCCTCTTCACCTTGACTCTCCCATCCAATGGCTAATTGTATAGCACTTCCATCTTTTCCTGTTAGCTCTGTTTTATCCACAGGTTTATACCCAGCTCTGTCTAAAAAGTCTTTTGCCACTGTAATTCTTTCTCGTGGTTTTGTCTTAGGATCCTTTAGGATTTTACACATCACTCGAAATGCTTCTTTTGCTTCGAATACAAAGGCTTCCCGTAACTCTCTATCCATATCATCCTTACAGGCTTGTAAGTATGCCAGCACTTCATTATCCTTCATAAGGTTAGAGGCTTGTTGCTGAGCTGACTTTTCACTATAGCCTGCATTAATTGCTGCCTGTCTCATATTTTTACATTTTAATGCCATATATTCTTTGACAAATCGTTTCCGTTGCTCAGTTAACATAATTCCTCACCTCCTAGATTTGAAATATTTTGGCACGAAAAAAGCACATTCTTTAAAGACTATGTGCTAAAAGTCTTGGTTTTATGTGTATCTATTATTATGTAATGAACGCCTTATGTAGGTTATACCCATCACATACTATAAATATATCACACTTTTTTTCGATTTTGTCGCCTACTTTTTTGATATTTGTAACACTCGGTATTCTACCATATACAATGACATAATTTGCAACAGTTCATTAATGGCTGCATAGTATACATCTCTTGTTAAACCCATTGCAACCATACAATTAATAGACCGTTGTTTCCCATAATACTTGCGTTCACATAGTTCTCTTAGTACCACATTCAACTCACATTCACAAGACTCAACCGCTTCCACTAATCGTTCTGGATAGTCAATATGTATCCTCGCTTTACCATCAACAATATACACCTCTCGTAGGGGCGTTATATTGGACACCGCTTCTTGTCCCGTAGGGTCTTGTATCAATCCGCCCCCTGTTTTCTTTTTTACTGGATCTAGCCTAGCCTGTAAGATAGCCCGTTTAATATCTTGGTAGTGATACAAATACCACTCTACTTGCTTTTTTAGTTTTATATGCATTGAATCACCACCTTACCCTTATCTACTATTCCAAGCTTTTGCTGTAGCTAAATACTGTGGCTTTCCTTCAAAGGATACAGTGGCCCCACAGACATCGCAGACCACCATATTATGTCGCTCTCCAGTACCTATACCAACAATGGTTCGAATCTCTTTATTCCGACAAAATGGACATGGTGCCAATCCATTTTTATGATTAGGCTTTTGTTTCATAGATTCTCCTAGGTGCTTTATCCTTAAGTCGTGCTTCACGAAATTTCTTTTGCTTTTCTAACATGCATCGTTTTTCTTCTTCTGTCATACGTCCATGATAGACATCTACACAAGGTTCCTCACTTAACTTTTTATAGACAACTGCTCTTTGTTCCGATACTCTATTTACACGTTCCTTCACTGCACGATTCGTCTTTGCACAGTTGTTACAATAGATTTGTCTCGCAGAACCATCAAAGAGTTTTTCACATCGCTTACATCGTTTAATCATCCTAGATTATCCCTTTACCTATTCAATGATTACTTATCTTCAAATAATTGCTCTTGTGCCCTTCTGCCTTGAATATATAATTTTGTTTCATTGAGCATTTTGTTCACTAGCGTGAGCTCCTTTTCATCTAGTTCAATCCAATCGGTAATATATTTAAAGCTACAATCTTTTGTAATTGCAGTTCCGCTAAATCTAACTTCACTTGGCATTTGAGTTATTTTTCCACCAACAACCGCTTCCATATATTTGATTTCTAGACGTTTTACAATCAACATGACACCAAGAAATATATAGTCTCCTCGTTCTGATCTCATATGACTATTTACAATACTTACCAATGCTTTCCAAGCGTTATAAAATGACTCTCGACCATCTTCTCGCGCCGTCATAGAGTATACAGACTTTCCACCCGCATCATTTTCTTTCACATAATCAAATGTTTTTGTACTACCAACTACACCTATTTTACGAATGAGCATTGCATCACCTCCTCATAACCTTAGTTTATTTCAAGATATTGTTAATACCCCTATACGCTAGTGCTTATCAACAGTTACTTTCCAGTGGAACCAAACCCGTTATCTCCTCGAACTGTGTCAGATAATTCTTCTACTTCAACAAGATTAATTTTGGGTGTTGCTACTAAATAACCTTGCGCAATTCTATCGCCTTTATTAATTTGGTAAGGAATCATACCTTTGCTTTCATCGTTTACATAGATAGCTACTACTTCTCCACGATAATCTGAATCAATCACTCCAATCGAATTAGGCATACGTAATGGCGTGTTCATTCCCATAGAACTACGTGGTACCAACTGCAATACAAAACCTTTCGGTACTTCTAATGCCACACCTAAGCCAATTCGATACGTGCGCTCTTCCCACACAGTGACATCTTCTGCTGCATAGAAATCTAATGCGCCACTTCCTTCCGTTCCATAGGTAGGTAACATAGCATCCTTATGTACACGTTTTACTCTCATAAACATTCCACTAGTAACATCTTCTGATTCTTTATGTTCTGTATTTGCCTCAGGTTGTGGTTGAGTACCCGCTTCACCAGTAGGTGATTCTACTGCTGGTGGTGGTTCTACTGTCGGTGGTTGTACATTGCCTACTTCCTCCACTTTATTTTCTTCTGTATGTGTCTCTTCTGTATGGTTTTCTTCCACTTTATTTTCTTCTACATCTGGTTGTACTGTATTCTCTAATTCCATGAGTAATCTCCTTGTTCATAACAATAGTAATGTAAACGTAACATGGTAACTTTAACTGGTATCCATAGACTTTCTCCTTCCTCTCAGCACTCTACTTTATAAGGACAACGCCCACTAGGACATGTCTCATCGAACACAGGTACCTCCACATAAATCATGGCTAACCGTAATTCACAATTCTCTATATCGTTCCCTTCCTTTGTACAGGATAGGCAACTACCTTGTAGGGCATATTCTGCTAATGTACTTAGGTATCCCTCTTGCTCTCGGATTTCCGCATCATCAATGGTACCTTTTTGAACAATTTCTATATCATACCGTCCTATAGCCCTTACGATTTCTCGTTTAGCATCTTCATCTAATCCATCAACTAAATTGATCATCAACTTATGCGCTAGGGTGGCACACATATTCGCCATTTTCTTGTTTTCTTTTTCTAAATGCATTGGCTCAATCATATCTCTCATGGCTTTACTCACAAATGCTACTGTGGTAAAGTTCTGTTTGTTTTTAGCATTAAAATATCTAAGCTTACCTGCGTTAGGATTAATCTTAGGATTTTGCTTTATAGGCTCTGCACTTTGTACATCGATTGCCATTTACTATGTACCCCTTTCCCTCAATATATAAATTAATATTTCGTTCTGGACACTCCCTAGTAGTAAATACCCCACCAGTTTTAGTAACGATATTGGCATACTTACATGTTCTTGCTTTTTTATACTCCTTGGGTCTTCCCATTCTAGCTCCTTTCTAAAAAGGCATATCTTCATTATCTTTGATAAATCCATCATAGTGGCTACCTATATCTTTTTGTTTTACCAATTGTATTCCTACTCGATCAGCTATTACCTCTGTGATATATCGCTTCTCACCATTCTTTTCGTAGGATCTCGTTTGTACACTGCCTACCACAATCACGGGTTGCCCTTTTTGTATAGTCCCTACTTCTTCCGCATAGGTCCATGCTACTACATTATGAAAAGCACTGATTTCCTTGTCATCTGAAATACGTTTATTCGTAGCCATAGAAAATAAACACACTGCCTTACCTGTTTTCGTGTACCGTAGTTCTGCATCTTTCGCAGCATGGCCTACGAGTACGATTTGATTGTTTTCCATAATAACCTCCTTTATGTACTACATCGTTTTACATGAACTCTATTTCTAGGTGTATTCAACTCTTTTGTTTTCCACCACCTTTGATTACTCTTCGGTTCCTCAATCTTTATGAGACGATAAAACCGATACGGATATCCAGCTAAACTTACTCCCTCAACAATACTATCTGTCTCTACATAGTATCCTTTCGGTGGAGTAATGGCTTCCGCCCAGGTGTTTGCTTGTAATCGTTCCTTTTTTATCTTTGGTTTCTCTAAATTCTGGCTAGATACCCATTTACGTTTAAATCCAGTCGCCTCTAACTTACGATCATTTTCCTTAACAAAATAGCTTGCAATCCGTACGGCATCACGCCACTCACCTTGATAGGCTTCCTTTTTAGAATATCCGTGAGGCCATAACCCCTTTAACTCTTTTACCGTCATCTCTTGTATTCGATTCACTAGTATATGAAAGTGTATTCTACGTTCTCCTTCGCAAGTGTAGATATACTTCAATGGTTGTCCTAGTTTTGCGTACCTTCTACGCAGCTTTTTGATGAACAATGTAATATCTTTTTTTGCTTGCTCCAAAGTGGGCTCTTTTTCATAGGTGAGAGTAATATAAAAATCTTCTTCATGAAAATTTATATCTATTAACATACGTAATTGTGCTTCTGCATTCTTTTGATTCTGCAATGCCATTTGCAGTGGTGTAATCTTTTCTTTCTTTTGCCGTACACTTTGTTTTTTATACGTTCTTCCTGTATGGTAGTCTGTCACTTCACACATCGTTTTTCCGTATACTTTTTTTCGATATCTCATTCGTACCTCATATGGTCGAAAAAATAATATACATATCTAGTCAATACAAGGCCTTGCAGCCTTTTATTTTATTTCTACTATCTATATCTTTTTTCTCCGAAAACATACTATTTCTCTGTATTTCTCTGTATTTCTCCTACCATATGTGGTATACTATAAATAAGGTTGTATCTACATATGGATATATGAGACCACTTAGTTCCCGCTAAGTGGTCTTTTTTTATGTGCTGCGTTCTGCTACCTTTTTCTTTAATACTTTCTTGATGGCTTTGGACTCTGGACCATGCACTACTGCATGATGGCAATACCAACATACGCAACATAAATTATCTAGATCATTCGTCCCACCATTTGAGCGAGGTTCTATATGATGAATCTCTTGTGCTGGAGCTCCACAGATAATGCAGCTATGATGATCTCTTGCCTTTACTAAATCTCTCATCTTATTTAATTCATACTCATATTGATTTCGCTTTTTACTTCGCGCCTTTAAAGGAGTTCTCTTTAATTGTGATGTTCCCCTGGATAAACCAGTCTTTGCTCGTAATGGTGTTTTTCTCTGTAATGGTGTTCGTTTAAGCATGCCATTCCCGTCCTATCTGTGATTCTACGATGCGTAACTCCAACTTCTTAATGTTAATGGCCTCATCAACAGTGCGATATAGAACTCTTGCCTTATCTCGTTCCATGCGTAACTGACTGACAGACACATCCCCAATGACTAGTTCACGAATCAAAGAAACGGCAGTCTTTTTATATCGTTCCTCTTCAATTTTTCTAGCCTTGGCCAACTTATAGGCACGTTCCGTTTCTGCTAACTTGATACCTCGTTCTTTTAATAGTGCTAATGCTCTATTTAATTCACTTCTTAATTGCTGTAATTCTTGCATTAAATCTTGCATGTGCTCTCTCCTTAAGATGTTTCTTATGACAATCTTTACATACTTTTATAACTTTCCCATCTTCACGAATATATAGCACTCCCGTATTGGTGATATCGGTAGCACACTTAGTGCATTTCTTTCTTTTCATGGCTTTCTACCTCTTTTTTAATTTCTTCATAATATGGGTTTACCTCTGGGTATCGTTTTATATTTTTTTGCCTTTTCTTAACTTCTTCAATCTTAATTTGAACTACCTGAATCTCTTCCAATAAAAGTGTTTCCTGTTCTTCATAGTATTCT
>CAUUJQ010000002.1:0-23891 GCA_963545445.1 uncultured Veillonella sp.
CAAAAAGATCGTCGGCCTTGTGGCTGTGCGGTTTGTAGCACTTTTTGAAATGCGACGTTACATTAAAATTCAAGACAAGCGGAGATCGTCGGAAAGTGCATTTTGAGAGGCTTGGTTATGCAGTTTCTAAGGGGTGCCTTTAGAATTACTTCCCCATTGCGGGGACTGAAACAAAGTTCTTTTTCCATGATAGGTCTAATATGTTCATTTTAGAATTACTTCCCCATTGCGGGGACTGTAACTCTTTCGAAGGGTTATGGATAATAACCTCCTGGCCTTTAGAACTATCTCCCCATTGCGGGGACGTATAAACAACGTTACCCGATACGCTAGTCCAGATATCGGTGCGTTATTCGGCTAGGTATCACATCTTATGCATAAACAGTGCACTGTTTATGTCCCATAGCGGTGACACGAATCCAACGACTAAACCATCAAATAAACCGGCTCATCCTGTATGCACGCATACGGATCTGCCGGTTTTTATGCCTTTCACAGGTAGATAACAGTGTATGAACGTTTCATCTCTTCACAACAATTTGTAAATTTCTAAAAAATTTAATTATTTATCTCTTTACAACTTTAGCGAACTAAAGTATAATGTAATCATAAATTAGAGATTACATATCTGTAGAGAGGAGAAAGTATTATGAATTGGTTACAAAGATGTTCTAAAACGGTATTAGCAGCGGCGAGTGCATTGGTGATTGTTGGATTAGTGGCAGGTTGTGGGGCGTCTACGAAGCAGGCGAATACAGAGGTGCCGAAGAAAATTGTCATCGGTCTAGATGACAATTTCCCGCCTATGGGATTTAAGGATGAAAAAGGGGAGCTAGTAGGCTTTGATATCGACCTTGCGAAGGAAGTGGCAAAGCGTATAGGCTCCGAGGTAGAGTTTAAGTCCATTGACTGGGACAGTAAGGAAGCAGAACTAAAATCTAAACGTATTGACGTGTTGTGGAATGGTTTGACGATTACGAAGGAACGGGAGCGCAACATGTTGTTCTCTAAACCATATCTTCGTGGAGACCAAATCATCGCTGTTAAATCTGATTCAGGTATTGCAGATAAAGCACAACTAGATGGCAAACGTGTAGGCGTGCAATCTGGTTCTACTGGTTTAGAAGCGGTGAAAAATGATCCGCAATCTAAAAACTTTAAAGAAATCAAAGAATATGGCGATTATGTAAACGCTTTCATGGACCTTGAATTAGGACGTATCGATGCGATTGTGGTGGATGAAATGGTAGGCCGTTATTTAATCGGCAAAAAAGGTAACAATGTGTTCACCGTAGCTACAGGCTCTTTCGCTAGTGAAAAAGTAGGTGTAGGCATGCGCAAGGATGAGGAAGCATTGAAAGCAAAAGTTGATGCTGCGTTACAAGAAGTGATGAATGATGGTACGGCTGACAAATTGGCGCAAAAATGGTTTGGCAGTACATCCATCTTGACGAAAGAGGAGTATAAATAAACATGGACGTATTGGAATATATTTTACAGATAGTTCCGGCCATTGCTGGCGGATTCCAAGTGACCTTGTCCTTGTTCTTCATCGTTATCATCTTGTCAGTGCCAGGGGGAATGCTCTTGGCACTGCTCCGATTGAGCACAAACCGAGTGGTGACTAGCATCGTAGATGCCTACGTGTACGTGATGCGTGGCACGCCGTTGATGCTACAAATTTTGCTCATCTATTACGGCTTGCCATTCATGATCGATGGCTTTGAGCTTACGGATATGACGGCGGCGGTACTGTCCTTCGTGCTGAATTACATTGCCTATTTATGTGAAATTTTCCGCAGTGGCATTCAATCCATTCCAAAAGGGCAGTACGAAGGGGCGAAGGTCTTGGGCTTTACCTATGTGCAGACCATGTACAAGATCATTCTGCCACAGGTCATCAAACGCGTATTGCCACCATTGGCGAATGAAACGATTACACTACTGAAAGATACCTCTTTGGTGTATGTCTTAGCCATGAATGATATCTTGCGTATTACACGCAGCATTGTACAACGTGATTTCGACATTACAGCTTTCATCGTGGCGGGCGTATTCTACTTGGTGATGACATTTGTGTTGACGAAACTATATCAATATTTAGAGCGCCGCATGGCGATTTACGAAGAGTAGGAGGAAACCATGGCTTTCATAGACATGTTACATATTGAAAAGAGCTTTGGCTCGGTGGCGGTCTTGCAAGACGTGTCACTATCCATGGAACGTGGCGAAGTGGTGTCCATCATCGGTCCTTCCGGATCGGGGAAATCCACCTTTCTTCGTTGCTTGGGACAACTAGAAACCATACAAAAAGGGACTATCAGGGTCGATGGAGCGACCTTGGTGGACACGCCGGAGAACACGGGAACAGCGGTCTACGTTGAGAAAGAAGAACAGCAGCAAATCTTGCTAAAAATGGGGATGGTATTCCAATCGTTCAACCTATTCCCGCACATGACAGTGCTAGAAAACATCATGGTGGCGCCACGTATGGTGAAAGGAATGAAAGACGCAGATATTCTGCCTATCGCACAGTCCTTACTAGAAAAAGTTGGCCTTTGGGATAAACGAGACGTATATCCGAGCACCTTGTCGGGCGGACAAAAACAACGAGTAGCCATCGCCAGAGCCTTGGCAATGAAGCCAGAAATCATGCTTTTCGACGAACCTACCTCCGCCTTGGACCCAGAGTTCACGAGCGAAGTACTGCGGACCATCAAAGAACTAGCTGAAGAAGACATGACCATGATCATCGTCACCCACGAAATGGCGTTCGCCCGTGAAGTAGCAGACAGAGTCATCTTCATGGCAGACGGCAAAATCCAAGAAGAAGGAACACCAGAACAAGTCTTCGGGAACCCACAAAATCCAAGAACAAAAGCGTTCCTAAACTCCATGCTACGAGTATAACCATTAAAGAAAATGCGACATACCAAGTACAAACAGTAGTACATACTTTGAACCTGGCATGTCGCATTTTGCATTGACTCACTGATGATAGGATACCCCGTGCATTTGTCACTTAGCATATCGCATACGTATATTTGTCCACTAAGGATATCAAGGACACAGGGCTCCCGTGAGGATCCTCCCAACATACCGATTATCATACACAATCGCCGAGCGGTAGCGACGGCGAGAGATGTTAGCCTTTCTATAGGCGGTACGGCGATGTGAGTAGGCGTTCAAGATAGATTCACACTAACATTAAGCAGAATGCGGTGTACCTCCGATCAAACTTTTACGTAGGACAGTTTGGCGGGGGTGCACCGCATTCTGCCATTTCTATGAACATCCCAACACCGCCTACTCACAGAGCAAAAGGCAATCCGAGGCTAACATAAATTGCCAATCCCCCCTAAGATTGTGTATAATAATAGGTATGTATAATCCGACTTGGTAAGAAAAGAGGAATGGCGATGCGAATTGATGGTCGTGGGCTACAAGAGATACGCCCGGTGAAGATAACGAGACATTACACAGCCTATGCGGAAGGGTCTGTGCTCATTGAATGTGGCAATACAAAAGTGCTTTGCACGGCTAGCGTTGAGGATCGTGTTCCTCGCTTTTTGAAAGGCACTGGTACGGGCTGGGTGACAGCGGAATATTCCTTGTTACCACGGGCGACGCATACGCGTGTGCCGAGAGAGGCAGCAAAGGGTAAGCAAACGGGACGAACTGTAGAGATTCAACGGTTAATCGGCCGTGCTTTGCGCTCCGTAGTGGACCTAGAGGCGCTAGGAGAAGTGTCCATTACCATAGACTGCGATGTGCTACAAGCTGATGGGGGCACTCGGACGGCGTCTATTACAGGTGCGTTCGTAGCCTTGGTGGATGCCATCCACTCCCTATATGATGGCTATGGCAAGTTCCCTATTACAGATTATTTGGCGGCGATTTCCATGGGCATTGGCGACAATGGCCCTATGCTAGACTTGTGCTACGAGGAAGATAGTGCAGCCGTTGTGGATATGAACGTGGTGTGCACTGGCAAAGGTCAATTAGTAGAGGTACAAGGGACTGGCGAACATGGGACTTTCACACGGGATGAATTGAACGAGTTATTAGATCTCGGTGAAAGTGGCGCAAAAGCACTGATGCAGGTACAGCGAGAAGCCCTAGGCGAAGTGGGCGACTTAGTGGGTCGTGAGAATCCACCGAAAGCAGTGGTATTGGCGACCCGAAATAAAGGTAAGATTCGTGAGTTCACTGCAGCCTTTGAAGAACTAGGTTTTACCGTATGGACCATCGATGAGATTGTGGACATTGTGGAACCAGAGGAAACAGGTTCTACGTTCCTAGAAAATGCAGAGATGAAAGCTCTCTATTATGCAGAGGCATGCGGGTTGCCATGTGTGGCAGATGATTCTGGATTAGAAGTGGATGCGTTGGGCGGTGCGCCAGGAGTACTTTCAGCACGCTATGCGGGAGATCATGGCAACGACGAGGCCAACAACCAACGATTAGTCCAAGAGTTGGCGGAAGTGCCTGCAGAAGAGCGGACAGCACGCTACCAATGTGCCCTTGTGTGGGCGACCCCAGCAGGGCAAGTGGTGAGTGCAACCGGATCTTGTGAAGGTCGCATTCAATTGACACCGATGGGAAAAGGTGGATTCGGTTATGATCCATACTTTTACATTCCTAAATTAAAAACAACGATGGCCAATATTTCTATGGAACAAAAACAGGCCATCAGCCATCGTGGCAAGGCGTTACGAGCGCTAGTAGAGCAATTGCGAAACACTATAATTAAGTAATTTAGTAAAAAAGTGAAAAATTTTATATCGAAACTCTTGAATATATGGATTTAATTCGATATAATAATGGTAGGTATTATAAGGAAGGCAGATATTAAGTTATGGATACATCTGTAAAATCAAATAAAATGAAGCTCTATGGGTTTAACAATTTAACGAAAACCTTGAGTTTTAATATTTATGATATTTGTTATACGCGTACAGAAGAAGAAAAACGCCAATATATTGAATACATTGACGAAGTTTACAATGCACAGCGCCTGACTGATATTTTAACAGAGGTTTCACATATTATCGGGGCCAATGTTCTGAATGTGGCAAAGCAAGACTATGATCCACAAGGGGCGAGCGTAACCATTCTGATTTCGGAAGAACCTGTTGATAAAGTAGATAAAGATGATGTGGTCATGCATCTCGATAAATCTCACTTGACGGTTCATACCTACCCTGAAAGTCATCCAGACAATGGAGTAAGTACATTCCGTGCAGATATTGACGTGTCCACATGCGGTCAAATCTCTCCGCTCAACGCATTGAACTATCTCATCGATAGCTTTGATTCCGACATCATCAGCTTAGATTACAGAGTGCGTGGATTCACTCGTGATATTCATGGTAAAAAATTATTCATGGATCATCGCATGAACTCCATCCAAAATTACATCAATTCCAAGACTCGTAATCTCTACAATATGATCGATGTGAATGTGTATCAAGAAAATATTTTCCATACCAAAATGATGCTGAAAGAGTACGATATTAATAATTATTTGTTTGGTATTACCGAAGAAGATTTGACGCTGAAGGAGCGTAAACAAATCAACCAACAATTGAAACAAGAGATGGCTGAAATCTTTTACGGTAGAAACTTACCATCATTGAAAATCTAGGAGGTTTTCCCATGGACGTAAAACAAGAGGCAATTGAAAAACGCTTGGAACTAAAAGGTTTCTTGCAAACTGGAACAAAATATGAATTAAAAGATGCGCATGACTTAACGGTGGCGTACACTCCAGGTGTAGCTGAGCCATGCCTTCACATCAAAGAAGATGAAGACAAATCCTTCGACTTAACATGTCGTTCTAATATGGTAGCTGTTGTATCCGATGGTACTCGTGTATTGGGTCTAGGCGATATCGGAGCAGCTGCTGCGATTCCAGTTATGGAAGGTAAATCTTTATTGTTCAAACGTTTCGGTAATGTAGATTGCATTCCTTTAGTCATCGATACAAAAGATCCAGACGTGTTGATCAACACTGTGAAATTAGTACAAAAAAACTTCGCCGGCATTAACTTAGAAGATATTTCTTCTCCTAAATGCTACGAAATCGAAAATCGTTTGAAAAAAGAGTTGGAAATCCCTGTATTCCATGATGACCAACATGGTACAGCGATCGCTTGCTTGGCAGGTGTGAAAGCGGCTCTTCGCTTTGTGAAAAAAGACTTGTCCAAAGTAAAAATCGTCGTAAACGGTGCTGGCGCAGCGGGTGCAAACATCGCTCGTTTATTATACTTAGCTGGTGCTCGCGACATTACATTAATGGTAAGCTCTGGCGTATTGAACAAAGACTACAAACGTCTTGACTCTTTACAAGCTGAGTTGATCAAAATCTTGGGTCAAGAAACAAAAACTGGCAACTTAGCGGACATCGCTAAAGGGGCTGACGTATTGTTAGGTGTATCTGCAGCGGGTGCTTTCACAAAAGAAATTTTAGAAAGCTTAGCTGATGATGCCATCGTATTTGCTATGGCAAACCCAGTGCCAGAAGTGATGTACGATGATGCGAAAGCAGCTGGCGTACGTGTAATGGGTACAGGTCGTAGCGATGCGCCGAACCAAATTAACAACGTGAACGTATTCCCTGGTATCTTCCGTGGTGCCATCGACGTACAAGCACGTGAAATCAATGATGAAATGAAATTGGCAGCAGCTGATGCATTAGCTGCTCTTGTAACAGATGAAGAATTAGCAGAAGACTACGTAGTAGCCAATGCATTCGACAAACGCGTTCCATTAGCAGTGGCAAAAGCCGTAGCTGGAACAGCCATCAAAACTGGTGTAGCTCGTAAAACTGAAGTACCTTACTAATCGGTAAGGACGTATGAGAGACTAGGTTAGACATACCGCAAGGTAGGCTAGCCTAGTCTTTTTATGTTATGATTTGAGATTCTCTTAGCCCTTTGGTTGTAGCATTGATTAGGGAAATGAGAGAGGCATTTGTTGCTATATAATTTTAATAAGATGTGACGAATCACATGCAAAAACTAGTGCTTACATGGTACAATATGAGTACAGATGTGTGGAAGCAAGGAGGTATATGTATGCTTATGTTTATGCAAGTGCAACAGCCCACCACGGTGGAAGAGGCGCATGCACTCATGGTCAAGCAAAAGATGGCACCCCTATTAGCAGGTGGTTGCTGGACAAGATTAGGAAACAGAAAATGGCCCATGGTCATTGATTTGTCTGCCTTAGGTCTTCGATACATTACAGAAGAAGAAACAGAATTTCGCATCGGCGCTATGGCAACACAGCGAGATGTGGAGGTCTATGAACCATTTCAAACCTTCTGTGGGGGCGTACTCCCACAATCGGTGGTAGATATATTAGGCGTTCAGTTCCGCACCATGGCGACCATGGGTGGATCTGTGGCAGCGAAATTTGGCTTTTCCGATATTCTCCCGGCATTGTTAGCATTGCAAGCAGAGGTGAAAGTCTTTGAAGGAGGCCGTATGTCGGTGGAAGACTATCTGTCCTATGGAATGCGGGATTTGTTATTGGAAATCATCATCCCTAAGAAAGAGGCGGGTGTAGCCATTGAAGCATTGCGTAAATCTACGTCAGATTTTCCATTCCTAACGGGGTCCGCTCGTTTTGATGAAAGTGGATACTCCGTCTTTATTGGAGGCCGTCCAGGAAAACCGATTCGCGCGAAAAGCTGCTGTGACATTTTGAATGCGAAGGGCATTGACGGATTAGAAGCGGCCATAGAGGCTATCCAGACGGATGTATCCTTTCAAACAAACTCGCATGCTAGTGCAGAGTATCGCCTAGATATGGCAAACAATATGGTACGACGATTAGTCAAAGAGGTGACACAATGGAAATAGCAATTCAAGTGAATGGGGTAAAGCGAAATATTGTGATTGAAACCGATGAAATGCTATTGGAAACATTGCGTAAATTAGGTTTTTATAGTGTTCGTTGTGGTTGCGATACAACGAATTGCGGTCTTTGTACGGTGTGGGTAGACGGAGACCCTATTTTGTCCTGCGCCTATCCTACTTTCAGAGTGGTAGGCCACGAGATTACCACCTTGGAAGGGGTCGCAGAGGAAGCGGCAACCTTAGCGGATTGTCTCGCAGAAGAGGGCGCCGATCAATGCGGGTATTGCACAACGGGTATGATGATGAGCGCCATCGCCTTGGGGCGTAAACATCCAGAGGCGACGGACCAGGAAATTCGCCGTTATCTGAACAATAATCTATGTCGTTGCACCGGCTATGCATCGCATATGCGAGGCATCCGAAAATACTTAGGAGGCATCAAAGGATGAAACATTTAGGTAAAAGCTATAAAAAACGAGATGCCGCCACAATATTGAGCGGAAAAGCGGCCTATACGGAAGACTTTATTCCCTCCAATGCGCTCTGCATCAAGGTGTTGCGGAGTCCTCATGCATTCGCTAAAATCCTAGATATCAACACGGACGCAGCCATGAAAGTGCCTGGTGTAGAGGCCATTTTTACGTATAAAGACGTACCGAAAACACGGTTTACCCTTGCGGGCCAAAGCTATCCGGAGCCATCTCCATACGATATGTTAATCCTAGACGAAATCGTCCGCTATGTAGGGGATGAAGTGGCACTAGTGGTGGCTGTGGATGAGCGCACTGCCCTGAAAGCAATGCCTCTCATCAAGGTAAAATACGAAATCTACGAGCCTGTCCTAGACATTCATACAGCCATCGATCATCCGAGCATCATCCATCCAGAAGATGACTTGTTCTATCATTTTCCAATGGGGGGAGACCCAAAACGAAATATCGCGTGCTCCTATAGCCACGTAGTGGGCGACGTAGAAGGGGAATTGGCGAAGTGCGACTATGTGGTGGAAGAATCCTACTTTGACCAAGCCACCTTGCAGTCCGCCATGGAAACGTTTAGAACCTTTGCTACTATCGACCAATTCAATCGCCTCGTATTGACCAGTTCTACGCAAGTACCATTCCATATTCGTCGCCATGCGGCGCGGGCCTTGGGTATTTCTGCGTCTCAAATTCGAGTGGTGAAACCACGGATTGGCGGTGGATTTGGGTCGAAACAAACGGGCTGTACCGAGTTATTCCCGGCTTTTGTGACATGGACATTAAAGAAACCATCCTACCTCGTTTACGATCGTCATGAAGCGAATAATTGCTCCACTAGCCGTCATGCTAGGGACTGGAAGGTGCGCATGGGCGCTACAAAAGATGGCATTATTCAAGTTATCGATATGGTGGCTGTGTCCGATGCGGGCGCTTACGGAAGCCATGCTTTCACAACCTTTACCGCAGGGGAGCATAAGTCCTTGCCACTGTACAATAAGACGAAAGCCATCCGCTATGAATCCAATATGGTGTACACGAACCATATGGCAGGAGGCGCCTTCCGTGGGTATGGTGCGACCGAAGCGTTATGGCCGTTGGAATGCGCTATTACAAAATTGGCGAAGAAAATGGGAATAGATGAAATTGAACTGCGCTTGAAAAACTTAATCAACGTAGGAGAAACGGCGCCATCCTTTGAGCCAGGAGAAATCCTAGAATCTGGCTTATTGCGTGAAGCTGTGCAAAAAGCGAAAGATATGTCCAATTGGGACCATCGTCCTAAGTCTTGGAAAATTGACGATAGATACGTAGGGGGCCTCGGTGTGGCATTTGCCTTCCAAGGGTCCGGTGTAGCCAACGTGGACTGCGCAACCGTGGAAATTCGCCTTCTCGATGATGGAACGTACATGCTCTTCACAGGCTCCACCGACATGGGCCAAGGGGCGAATACAGTATTGGCACAAATTGCCTGCGAAACATTGGGATGTCCCATGGAAATGATGGGTGTCTACGAAGCAGATACTGATGTAGTGCCATTTGATCCAGGCTCCTATGCATCGAGCACGACCTATGTAACAGGAACAGCTACGAAGCTAGCAGCGGACGATTTGAAAGCGAAGATAGTAGAGGAATTTGCCCGTCGCTTAGAGGTAGAAGCATCCTTGTTGACCTTTGACGGGGAAAAAGTATGGACTGAGGACGGTACCAAAACAATGACGACTGCTGAATTGGCGCCATTACTGGTATCTGGTGCACAAGCACAACAGCTCATCGGAGTTGCCACTTGGGGTAGCGAAACGTCGCCACCGCCATTCATGGTAGGTATTGCAGAGGTGAAAGTAGACCTAGAAACAGGTAAGGTCATTCCTCAAGAATACTATGGTGTCGTCGATTGTGGCACCATTGTGAACCGCAACTTAGCGCAAGTCCAAGCCGAAGGCGGTATCGTACAAGGCATGGGTATGGCTCTCTATGAAGAGGTCCGCTATTCTTCTCGTGGTGTGTTAGAAACCAATAACTTTATGCATTATAAAATTCCAAGTCGCTTAGACACAGGCAATATTCATGTAGGCTTTGTGGAATCCTATGAACCATCTGGTGCATACGGTATTAAGTCCATTGGGGAAGTGGTGATTAATACATCGTCCCCAGCTATCCAAGGGGCTATCTTTAATGCTACAGGCGCAGAGGTAACGACATTGCCAATGATTCCAGAACGGGTGTACACAGCGATGAAAAAGCGACAAGACTCTAAGTAAAAGGAGCACTATGAAAACAGATGCAATGCATTGGGAACGATTGGTCCGACCAGGGATTATTTCTGTTGTAGGCGCTGGTGGCAAGACCACGGTTGTGTCTAGGCTAGCAGCACAGGGACAGGGGAAAGGACTTCCCGTCATGGTTACCACAACGACCAAGATGGGCTCACAACAAGTGGCGCCATGGGCGCCTTGGTATGGAGATGATTACGAGACGGGAGAACGGTACATCCTAGAACGCATGGAATCCGGGCGCATCGGTGCTTGGTTCCATGCCTTGGCAGACCATAAAGTGGTGGGGCTTTCACCAGAAGTACTAGATAGATTGCACGAGGACCATCCAGACTGGATGATTCTATCCGAGGCAGATGGGGCGAAAAAGAAATGGCTGAAAGCGCCAGAACTTCACGAACCTGTCATTCCTCACGAGACGGTGATGACCATTGGTGTATTGAATTTACAAATCTTGGGGAAACCACTGGATGACACCTATGTCCATCGATTACACAAGGTAGCAGAGGTCATGGGACTTTCAGAAGGAGATACTATCACGCCATCCCATGTGGCACGTCTATTAGCGCATGAACAGGGTATGTTCCAATATGCAAGAGGGGAACGAGTTCTGTTTTGCACGGGCTATGACAGGGCAGAGATCGCGTTAGTAGAGGAATTGCTAGATACAGTGAAAGAGTTTCCCTTCCTCTATGTGGTGCTCGCCGATGGATACAGGGAAACATGTTACATACGAGAGGTGCGACCATGGCAATCGGTTGTGTACTGTTAGGCGCAGGCCAGTCCAAACGGATGGGTCAGCCCAAGCAATGGATGACTGTCGGAGGGGTACCATTGCTAAAGCTTGCCCTTCAGAATTACAGTGGCCTTAACCCTTTGGCGGTAGTTGTTGACTCTAGAATGAGGGTGGACATTGACCCTAGATCAGGATTGGTTATTGACCCCGCCATGGGAGTAGAGGACTTGGTTCTACAAGCTGGGGCTATACCTATTCCCAATGAACAGCCCGAACTCGGACAAGGGACATCCATCCGACTAGGCGTGGAGGCTCTGCTAGATTGGGAACGAGAGCACCACACTCGCTTAACAGGGATTCTCTGTGGCGTCATCGATCAACCTTTGTTAGAGCCGTCGGTGATAGACGCATTGCGTGAGACTTTCACAGAGATAGGTTCAGACATGGCCATTGTACAGCCCCTCTATGGACCTCAGAAAGAGGTGGGGAACCCCGTTCTATTTGGTCGTCATTGGGCACAAGCGCTGTGTCACATTGAGGGTGATCAAGGGGGGCGTGTCATTCTGAAAGGCGAGGGGAAAGCCTATGTACAGCATATATGGCTTGATCGAGAGCGACAGATTCACAGTGGCAGTGATGTAGATACCAAGGAAGACTATGAACGTATCGTAGGTAAAGGAGAAGCATATGAAACCAATTGTTCTCATACGTAGTGGTGGCGATATCGCATCGGGAGCGATTTATCGCTTGTGGCGCGCAGGCTATCGGGTCGTGGTGAATGAAATTGCCATTCCTACCATGATTCGCCGAGAAGTGTCGTACGGTAATGCGGTGCACCGAGGGGAAATGATCTTGGAACGATTGCGATCACGTCATGTCACCTTGTCAGAGGTATCGACTTTGCTTGCTACAAGAGAGGCCATACCGGTGGTGACAGACCCCTATGAAACGGTGCTTACCACCCTACAGCCAAGCATCGTGGTAGATGCGATTTTGGCAAAGCGCAATCTAGGCACGACGAAACAGGATGCAGCCTTGGTCATCGGCTGTGGTCCTGGATTTGTAGCTGGCAAAGATGTGCATGTGGTGGTGGAAACGATGCGAGGCCATACATTGGGACGTTGTATTTATGAAGGAAGTGCCTTGGAGAATACGGGAATACCGGGAAATGTGGGTGGCTACACTCATGAACGAGTTATGCATGCCCCAGAGGAAGGTCTCTTTGTGGCGAAATGTCATATTGGCGACTCCCTCGAAGCGGGCGCCATCATTGGATATGTAGGGGATACCCCTGTACGGGCGAAGATTGCGGGTATCTTGCGAGGCGTATTGGCATCGGGGATTCTAGTACCAAAAGGGTGCAAACTAGCGGACATCGACGCTCGATGTGAAGAAAGGCATTGTATCACGATTTCAGATAAAGCATTAGCTGTAGGCGGTGGTGTGGTGGAAGCCATTACAGCTTGGGAATATGAACAGATAAAGGAGTAATATGTTGAATCTAATCGATGTAGTACAAGAGCGAATGACAAAGGATGAACAATCTCTGATCGTCACCATATTATCGGGGCAGCGACAAGGGGATAAGATCATGTACGATGGATCGGGAGATGTTGTATATGGAACGGGCATTGAAGGGTTCACCATGCCTACGAAATTAGAGCCACAATTATTTACGGTGGAAGGGATGGAGTGTTTCCTGCAACCAGTGGAAAAAGATCCAGAGATTTTAATTTTAGGGGCTGGCCACGTCAGCCGCTGCGTAGCAGATCAATTCTTGTTTATCGGCTGTGGCGTGACCGTTGTAGATGACCGACCAGAGTACTTGCAACCCCAATTTTTTGATGAACGCGTGCGTTTACTCCACGTGCCTTTTGAAGAATTGCAAACCAAGGTCGCCTTATCTGCCTATACGGGCATTATCGTGGTCACTAGAGCCCATGAGTTTGACAGCCTTTGCTTGCATCAAGTGCGACACGTATTGCCTACCTATGTAGGGGTTATGGGCAGTCATAAGCGCATCTACCACGCCTTTGAAGTGTTGAAAGCAGAAGGGTGGACAGAGGAAGAGTTGGCTATGGTCTATGCTCCTATCGGTCTCGATCTGGGGGCACAAACACCAGAAGAAATTGCCCTCTCCATTGTGGCAGAATATTTGGCAGTTACACGACATAAACAAGGTAGTTTTTTATCGAATAAGAGGTACACCCATGAAGTATGAGTTTGTTGAGTATTTACAACAACATAAGCGAGAAACAGTAGCCGTTACGACCATCTTGCAGACCCATGGTTCCACGCCACGCAAGGCGGGGACCACCATGATCGTTCACGGAGACGGCAGCATTTTCGGCACCATCGGAGGCGGACGTGCAGAAAATGAAATTCGCCTCAGCGCTGTGGAGGCCTTGCAAAAACAAGAACGATTCCGTCGCATACAAGTGGACTTAAACGATGATGTAGCCGTCAAAGAAGGTATGGTGTGCGGTGGTAATATGGATGTACTCATCGAAACATACTCGCTATAACCCATCGTTTACTAGAAAAAAATACCGATATAGGATACAATAAAAGGGTATGGGCACAAGCCTGTACCCTCATTTGTATTAGAAAGGATAGGACTTATTCTATGCTGTTTCAATTACAAACTACATTAGAAACGTTGCGATTCCTAGATATCGTGGACATTCTATTTGTAGCCACTCTATTTTATTATTTATATCGACTCGTAAGAAATACAAGAGCATTGGGCCTGTTAAAAGGCTTGCTTGTTCTTTTGGTGATTAATATCGTGGCCCATTTCATGGGACTCCATGCGATCAGTTGGATTATGCAACAGAGTGTGGGTGTCCTTGTAATCGCCTTGCCGATCGTGTTCCAACCAGAACTACGCCGGATTTTGGAACAATTAGGCAGTGGGACCGGCTTCTTTTCGGCACGCACGAAAGTGTCCAAAGAGGAATTGACATCCATTGTGAAAGAAGTCATCATCGCTTGCCGAAGCATGTCACGCCGTAAAATTGGAGCCCTCATGGTATTCGAACGGAAGATGAAACTAGATGTATTGTCCATGCAAGGCACACGCATCGACGGCTTGGTAACTAGTGAATTGTTGATGAACCTATTCTATCCAAAATCACCGCTTCATGATGGAGCTGTCATCATTCGTAATGGTCGTATTGAAACGGCAGCAAGCTTGCTCCCAGTGAGCCAGAATCGAGATGTGAGCAAAGAACTAGGCACGCGCCATCGGTCTGCCCTCGGACAAAGTGAAGAGAGCGATGCCTTGGTGGTGGTAGTGAGTGAGGAAACAGGACAAATCTCCTATGCCTTAGGTGGAGAAATTCACCGAGGCGTGTCAGAAGATACATTGCGCACCATTATGTTATCATTGTTAGAGCCAACACCAAGTGCGGTGAGCTCCTTACTTAAAATTAAGCGAGGTGAACCGAAATGATGCATTGGATATCTGGATTGA
Source organism: uncultured Veillonella sp. (assembly GCA_963545445.1). Lineage (GTDB taxonomy): Bacteria > Bacillota > Negativicutes > Veillonellales > Veillonellaceae > F0422. The sequence continues at coordinate 14,829 of CAUUJQ010000002.1, forward strand.
AACATAATTGGGGGATGAAACTAATCTGTTTATGTTGTGCTATTGGCATGTGGCTGTATGTGATGAAGGACCAAAACCCAGTCATCGAAATGACCTACACCGTGCCTGTACAAGTGCAGAACTTGGATCAAAATTATTTGGTGGAAGGTGTACCTAACGAAGTGCGTGTCCACTTACGAGGACCGCGCAATGCCATTTTTGACATCAACCCATCCGTATTGAAAGCCTATGTGAACATGAAAAATGCTCATGTAGGACAGGAAAATATTGCCATTAATTTCACAGCCCCTACGGGGACTTTCATCGACAGTATGACTCCAGAAAATGTGACTGTTACAGTGGATGAATATATGGTGAAAGAATTGCAAGTACAAGTGCAACCATTGGGGACCGTGCCTAACGATATTGCCATCAAAGAATCCAAAATCATGCCGACCAGTGTGACCATCTCTGGACCGGCACACATGGTGAGCAAAGCGGCCTATGCGGTGATTCGTATTAACCTTGATAAACATCGTGAAAGTTTCACAGAAGTAGGAGATATCCTAGCTGTGGACGGAGCGGGCAATGTGGTGGAAGGTGTGACGATTACACCAAAAGGAGCGCAAATCCAATACGAATTAGAACGGATTCGGATGGAGAAAAAAGTGCCAGTGCAACCGAATATCGTCGGCTCAGTACCGATGGGCTATACGGTGAAACGTGTTGTCGTTGAGCCAAAAGAGCTCACCATTATCGGTAAAGAATCACTCCTCAATGGAGTAGATGGGGTAAAAACCATCGATATCCCCGTACATGGGGCCACAAATAGTTTTACCGGTGGGTATAGCTTAGTCTTGCCAGAAGGTGTGACAACGACCACAGAGCGAGTGGTGGTGAAAGTAGAAATTGAACCGCAAATGTAGGAGAGTGTGATGTTACGTATTATAAATTTTCGAATCCCTGTACAAGATGCGGACCGATTAGAAGAATTATTGATTAAAAAATATACCCCATTGCAGAACCAAATCCGGGCCATCCACGTAGTGCGACGCGCAGTGGATGCCAGAAAGAAACCGCATATTACCTTTGTGTACACCTTATTCGTAGAAGTGGACAAGGAAGGGCTATTGGCTAACAAATTGAGCCGTTTCAAAGACATTTCCATCATGGAACCAGAATTACCAGAACCGATTGTGCAAGGATCTAAGCCTATGGTGCATCGTCCTGTCGTGGTAGGCTTTGGGCCAGCGGGGATGTTGGCTGCCTTTTACTTAGCCCGTGAAGGGTATCGTCCTATCGTCTTAGAGCGGGGCCAAGATGTGGACCAACGGACCTTGGACGTAGAACAATTTTGGAAAGAAGGTATTTTTAAACCAGAATCGAATGTACAATTCGGTGAAGGCGGAGCGGGGACGTTTTCGGATGGTAAATTAACCACTCGTGTTACCCATCCAAGATTGCACGAGATTGCTACCTATTTCGTAGAATTTGGGGCCCCAGAGGAAATTCTCTATAAACATAAACCCCATGTAGGAACAGATATTTTGCGCCACATGGTGAAAGCCATGCGAGAGCAAATCATTGCTTGGGGCGGTGAAGTCCGCTTCGGTGCCCAAGTGACAGATATAGAAGTACAAGATCAAGTGGTGACTGGGGTGGTCATCAATGACACAGAACGAATCCCGGCAGACATCGTCATGCTCGGCGTGGGCCACAGTGCACGAGATACATATCGCATGCTCTATGATCGGGGTGTGCAGATGGAAGGCAAATCCTTTGCCATCGGCGTTCGTATTGAACATGACCAAGATGTCATCGATACCTCACAATATGGTGTGCATCCAGCAGACATTGGCTTAGGTGCTGCGGAATATTCCTTGGTGTACCACGATAAAGAGGCCGATCGCTCTTGCTATAGCTTCTGCATGTGCCCAGGGGGACAAGTGGTGGCGAGCGCTTCCGAAACAGGGGGCGTCGTGACAAATGGCATGAGTTTATATGCTCGTGACAGTGGCATTGCCAATAGTGCCTTGGTAGTTACAGTAGGGCCTCAAGATTTTGGAACTCATCCATTAGCTGGGGTTGACTTTCAGCGACAATGGGAAGAACGAGCTTTTATCGTAGGTGGCAGCAATTACCATGCACCGATTCAAACGGTGGGCCATTTCTTGGGGCGCACGGACACCAATGATGTACAGCGTCAGGCGTACAGCTATGAACCAGGTGTGACGCCAGCAGATATGCGAGAGTGCTTGCCGGAGTTTGTGACAAATACATTAGCCGATGCGTTGCCATATTTTGGTCGTCGTATCCAAGGATTTGATGCGGACCATGTGTGCATGACCGGTGTAGAAACACGGACATCCTCACCGCTTCGCATAGTGCGAGATGAACAGCGATTATCTTGCTCAACGAAGGGAATCTATCCAATTGGAGAAGGCGCCGGCTATGCAGGCGGCATTATGAGCGCGGCCTTAGATGGTGCAGAAACAGCGATTATGATTATGAATACATACAGTCCTTTGAAAGGAGAGAGCCATGAGTAGATTATTTGGTACCGATGGGGTACGTGGCTTAGTCAATGAATTTTTAACGCCAGAATTGGCTTACCATTTGGGCCGTGCAGCGGCTTCCTACTTCGGTCAATCGGTGGAACGACCTACCTTTTTAATTGGTCGTGATACACGTATTTCTGGGGGCATGCTAGAGAATGCATTGGCATCCGGTATCTGCGCCGTAGGTGGGGATGTGATCATTTTAGGCGAGGCGCCAACACCTGCCATTGCCTACTTAGTACGTCAAAAAGGATGTACCGCAGGGGTGGTTATCTCTGCCTCTCACAATCCGTATCCAGATAATGGTATTAAATTTTTTGATGGTAACGGATTTAAATTGCCAGATGCCGTAGAAGATGAAATTGAAAGACTATGTACTGAAAGTGCTGACGATTGCTTGCCACGTCCAACGGACGGAGATATTGGACGCATTACGTATCACCAAGAATGGGTGAACGAATATGTGGCATTTGTGGTGTCCACTAGTGATGCTTTAACAGGGGTGAAAGTTGTCTATGACGGCGCTCATGGGGCTGCATCTTATGTGGGTCCTGAAATCCTTCGTCAATTGGGGGCCGACGTAGTGGCTATCAATGTAGAGCCAACGGGTACGAATATCAACGATAATGCAGGGTCTACCCACTTAGAGGGCTTGCAAGAGGCGGTACTTCGTGAAGGTGCGCAAGTGGGGATTGCCAATGATGGTGATGCAGACCGCTGCTTGATGGTGGATGAAAAAGGTCAAGTATTAGACGGTGACCAAATTATGTTGCTTTGTGGCTTGCATTTGAAAGAGCAAGGTAAATTGAAAAACAACATGATTGTAGGTACTGTGATGAGTAATATCGGCTTTCACAAGGCGGCCAAAGAATTGGGCATGCAAACTTGCAGCACAGCCGTAGGGGATCGGTATGTTCTAGAAAAAATGCTAGCTGACGGCTATTCCATTGGCGGTGAACAATCGGGGCATGTGATTTTCCTAGATTATAACAGCACAGGAGACGGCTTATTAACGGCGGTGCAAACCTTGTCCATTATGAAAGAAAAAGGGAAATCCCTGTCTGAATTAGCAGGATTGATGACGAAATATCCGCAATTGTTGGTGAATGTACGAGTGCTCACGAAAGTAGGTTGGGAAAGCAATAAAAATATCCAAGATGCAATTAGTGAAGCGGAAAGAGAGTTGGCTGGCAATGGACGTATTTTAGTGCGGCCATCTGGCACAGAGCCATTGATTCGGGTTATGGCAGAAGGCCCAGACCAAGAGCAATTGGATGAATTGTGTAACCGCATTGGCGATGTGATCCGCATCGAACAAGGAGAAGCGTAATGTTTCGTTTAATGACTGATGAAGAGACCTACGACCAAGGCACTTGGAATAATGTAGAGACAGTATTGCAACAAATTGTGGCAGATGAACGTGTGTTCTTCACTTTGTTTTGGGACATACCAAAAGAAAACTGCCATTTTGTACAAGCTATCATGGATGAAGAGCATCCAGATAGATTGAATTTAGAACTAGCTCTATCGAAAGATGGTCATAACTATATGTATGTGAAGAAGGATGTGACCATACCATGGTGTATGGATATACTACAAACCATGCATGTAGAAAGTCATTTACCAGATATGAGTGTGTGGGAGTTTGTAGGGGCCTTTCCACAAGGGTAGACCTCGCGTGGATATGAGACAGTAACATGTATCATGCCCCATGCAATACGCGTGGTTATAACTAAATAGTCATATAAAAGAGGAAAGTTGACGAATTTGATCAACTTTCCTCTATTTTGGTTTTATTATTTATATTAGCGCTATAATTTATTTTACCTCTATCATATCGTTCTATAATATATTTTTATATGTAGGGTATGTAATGTGTTACTTCATTACGACCATTTACTTAGCAATCGGTGCTTGCAACAATTCATTTGTAGTATCCATACCTACTGGCACAGGGCTGACCAAGAATAAGCAAAGCACGATGAGTACAGTAAGGCCGATGATTAACCAAGAGAACTTACCAGATTTGGTAAACTCGTAAGATCCGAACATGCGAAGTCCAAAGGCACAGCCTACAGCAGCAATCAAAGAGGCGATGGAGAATTGGTTTTCGATGACGAACAATGTCATAGTACCCGCAAACGCTCCCACTACGGTAATCATAGGCACCATTTTATCAAATGGAGAGGAGAAACTGCGACGCATGCCATGAATATAAGAGGAAATCTCTAAGCCGAATAAACCTAACAATAGAGAGAAGGAAGGCCAGAGGGCAGTCCAAGATTGTTTAAATGCATATCGATTGGCACCAGCATAGTAGGCAAACCAAGTGAGTCCTAACATAGCAACCCCTACGAATAGGAAGAACCAGTTTTCAGGAATATAACGGTAGTTCAATACGCCAATAATCGTCCATAGAACAGCAATGGTAGAAGAAATGCCAAGCTGTTTCAGTGTTGGTTGCTCTGCTTTAGGTAATCGTTTGTACAAAGAGGCTCCTAGCTCTAGAATAAAGAAGGCGATAAAGAGACCAATCGACAGATGTGGAGAGACAAGGCTCAACCCAAAGGATACTACTAGAGGGATGGCTAATTTCCAACCAGGGAAGAATGTTAACTCTTTAAAATCTAAGCGCACATCTTGTGTTTCCAACGTAAAGGTATTGTACAGTGTAAAGGTTAGCATAAAGGATACGACCTCAATCGGGCTAGCTCCCCAATACAGTAGTGTTGGGACTACTAAGAACGAAATGGCAATCCCCGTATACCGAGAGATAAGTGCTGCGATAATGCCAATTGAGAAATAGGGCAGCAAAGCGATGATATATTCCATGATACACTCCTTTTAAAATGACATATACTTTCTTTTAGTATACGTTACTTTTCTAGTCCTAGCAAGGATAGGAGTGAGTAGATTTGTTCTTTTTTGCGCTAGTTTTGATAATACGCCGTATCGTTTCTGGATGACAAGCATAGCGAGTTGCAATTTCTGCCACCGATAAATGCTCTGCCATATGTAGAGTTTGGATATCGTAGGTGCAATCTCGAATGCGCCGTGCTTTGCGGTACACACCGTTGCGAATTAGCATATTTCGGATGGTGTGATACTTGGTGTGGTATGTCTCAGCCAATACTTGCAGAGGTGTTCCCTGTTGATAGGCAGCAATGATAGCATACATGGGTAGCGCTTCCTTGTTGCCCCGCAAAGTAATACCTCGTTCACGCAATCGAGAGGCAATGGTAGAGGGCTTGACTTGGTAGATGTGTGAAATTTGTGTAGTAGATAAACCATTTCGTGTATAGAGGTGGCAAATGTCGTCGATAGGTAACAGTATCCGTTTGGTACTGTTTCGCAAAGGGATGTGATGCATTTGCAAGAGGTGGATAATGGTGGACGGAGATACGTGAAACTCTTTGGCAATAGCTGTAGCACTGGAGCCCTTTTCGTAGGCCTCTAGGATATGCGTAATAGGTAGGACAGGGGGCGTTGGGGCTTTCACCGTGGGACGTGCCTGCCACTGGCGAAGACGATTGTAAATCGTTCGAGGTGATACTTGGTACTGCTCAGCCAATACAGTGACGGACTTGCCCTCAGCGTAGTCATGAAGAAGAGCCTCTTTAGGAATAGGGATGTGTTTCGAGTGCGTCCCTATATGGTAATCGTGTAAGCGTTGGCAAATCGTGCTTTGACTGCAGTGAAACTGTTGGGCAATGTCTTTGGTGGTGAGACCTTGGTGTACATATAAATGATAGAGAACTTCGTAAGGGATGGGGATAGTGTATTGTTTTCGATGTTCCTTCATAATGACCTCCTCTGAGAATAGTTTGTACTTTCAGTATGCAAAACAAAATGGAACTTGTCCACTCACTGTTAGGAGTAGGTAGTACTGACAGGAAATTTTTCAGAACTGTGAAAGAAAGATACTGTATAGATAGGCGATGTATCGTGTATAATAGTAAGGTCAGTATATACTAAGGAGATATGTATGAAAGATATGATTCACTATATAGCGATGCTACCGGCCATCGCCATTGCTATATCAATATTTAACTACGCCCAAGCGAAGATGGCCATTCGATTAGGAGATTTGGCGCCGAGACAGTGGGGGCGGGATACGATCAACCCCTTTGCGCACTTGGATCTGTTGGGTGTGCTAGTCATGCTCATTGCCAGCGTGGGATGGAGCAAGCCTATTCCTTTTTCTCCCTATAATTTTAAAAACCCTCGGACGGCGATGGTGCAAATTGCCCTAGCTGGATTGGGTGCCAATATTTTGGTGGCATTCCTTGCTTATATGGGCATGTCTGTGGCTATGCAAATGGGGACGATTAGCACGGGGTTGCAGATGGTCATGTCCTACATCGTGACGTTGAGTATTGGCTTCGGGGTTTTTAATATGTTGCCAGTGCCGGGCTTTATCGGGTTCTACGTAGTCTTGCAGTACTTGCCCGTGGCGTGGCAGGAAAAACTCTTAGGAGCTCAGCTATGGTTCTTTATCGGCATTTTAGTATTGGGCCAATTTGGATTCTTAGGTGCCATCATACGACCCGTATTTGCCGTGATATTAGGTATTTTTGAAAGTATCGTCCGACTTATTTTATAATGGGAATGATTCTCTATAATAATTTAAAGTACTAAAGAAGGGCTCATTATAGCAATAATTCATAATTGAAAATAGTTATTGCTTGTGGTCAGTAAACCGTGTAGAATATAGGTATTATAGTATTATATTTCATATAGGAGGGTATCCAAATGAAAAAAAGTAAGTTAGCAATTCTTGCATTGGCTTTGGTAGGAGCAGTTTCTGTGGGCTCTAACGCTTCTGCACATGGTGTATGGTTTGCAGAACGTATTGATCAACCAACATTAGTATTAGGTGAAGGTCCTGTAGATAATGCATATGAACCATCCATGGTAAAAAGCTTTGAAGCTTATGACGTAGCTTACAATCCAATGGACTTGAAAGTGATTCCTCATGAACACAATGTAACTATCGAAAAAAATGAAATGTTAGGCACAACAGCAACTACATTTGACTATGGTTACTTTACAAAAGATAAAGACGGCAAAATGCATAAAGCTATGATGAAAGATGTACCGAATGCGGTAAAATCTACTCATGCAGTAAAATACAATGTAAACTACTGGAATGCAGCAGCAAAACCTGAACGTTTGAATATGCCAATCGAAATCGTTCCAAGTGTTAACCCATTGACATTGCGTAAAGGCGACACTTATGAAATCCAAGTATTCAAAGATGGCATGCCTTATGCTAACGCTCCATTGATCAAAGACGTTCTCAACGACTTGACTAATGAAAGCCAAGCTGACGCGCAAGGTAAAGCAATGGTTACAGTAGCTGCTAACGGCGTGAACGTAGTAGGCGTAGAAGTAGCATTCCCAACTGAAACAAAAGGGGAACAAACTAAATACTTCTCCAGCTTGTCCTTCACAATTCAACCAGAGTAAGACGTCTCTTGTATCGCTATGACATATCGTAGCGTTCTAGTAGGCTGATATAGCGAAAGAAACGAGCAACATATTCCTTCTCAAACTGATCCTACGGTAGGTTTGTTCAGGAACATGTTGCTCGTTTTAGCGTTTGTGTGATATATCAAAAAGGAACGCTACGATATGTCTACTCGGGACTGCGTTCCTAAAAAAATGTGTTAAAATATAAACGATTTGCTAAATTTTGTGGTATAATAAGGACATAGAAGGACCACCAACGTGAGTTGGGCTCATCTCTTCCTAATATGGGAGGAGGTGGTACTATGACACTATTCGAAATTTTAATGGTATTAATCCAATTCGGATTGCTTGTTGTAGCAATTTTAACTTATATGCATATGTAAGTGAAAGGCCTAACGTCAAAATAAGTGTTCACGGCACTTATACACGTTAGGCATCATCACTTTTTCTAGCTATTTGAGATGAGCCTAACGCCGTTCACACGTTGATGGCGCTTCTTTTTACATGTATATTTTAGCACACTTCGAGAAAAAATACTAGTCTTTAGAGAATGAAGAGCATGGCATACCTCTCTCAAAATGTATGAGATATTATTTCTTTAGGAGTAAGCCAGAGGGTTTCTCTTTATCTTTCCAAAATAGTAAGGCACCCATGGCATTGACTATGTAGAATATGTATTTCCCAAGGTTGGCAAAATTGCCTTGGGTGAAAGCTTTCAATAACTGTACGATATTATAGATCATCCAGAATGGCCATTGTGTGTCTAATTTTAGAGCGTTAAAAAAGTTTGCAATGAGTGAGAAGGCAAATACGATAGTGGTTAGGATAGATAAAAAGTTCATATGACCGCTAAAGCCTATATAATTGGCAACGCCTGAAATTGTGAAAGCAATAATGGTGATGATACCAGCAACTAACCGTTTTTGCGAAGGATTCATTGTATTAGGAATACCTTCGTGGGATGCTTCCCATTTTTTGATAGCAAAGGTATAGATAATGAAAGTAACAGGATAGGTAATGATAGCTGCTTTATTTCCTAAAATAAAATCGATGG
>CAUUJQ010000003.1:0-18204 GCA_963545445.1 uncultured Veillonella sp.
TCGCAAATATAGTGGCGCCAACGCTCGTGTATAGTAATGTTTTTATTGTGCTTACATATTTTGGTTTTTGACTCATACTTCCACCTATACAAAACTACTGATATATCCTCTCCATTATACCACATAGGAGATATGCAAAAAGCTGTCACATTAAGAATTACGCATAATGTAACAGCTTGTTGCGTATCACCATAGCCTATGGTCGATCAAACTCTATTATTCTGCTAAGGCAATCACTTCTACTTCTACCAAGAAATTCGCTGGTAATGTTTTCACTGCTACACAGCTGCGAGCTGGTTTAGATGTAAAAAATTCTGCATAAATGGCATTGAATTTTGCAAAATCGTCCATATCTGCCAAAAAGCATGTGGTTTTCACAACTTTAGAAAAATCTGTGCCCGCTTCTTTTAAAATAGCCTCGATATTTTTCATCGCTTGCAATGTTTGCGCCTCTACGCCGCCTTCTACAAGAGCCCCTTTCGCTGGGTCGATGCCACCTTGACCAGAAATAAATACGAATCCATTTGCTACATAGGCTTGAGAGTACGGACCTAATGCTGCTGGCGCTTGTTCTGTATGAATCTGTTTCATAATATCTCCTTTCACATATATGTCATATAACATACAATAGTATAGCATGTTATACTAAGCAAGTGTAGTTATTTTTCATACACCTATTGTACTATATTCCCCTCTAGGATGAAAGGATATTCCTATGGCTATTTGTTATACCACTTATGAAAGCCCGTTGGGCACTCTCACCGTATATGCTACCGAGTCCGCCTTGGTGGGACTCACCTTTCCTACACAATCCGTGACCTTTTCAGAACCTGTCATGCAGGTGAACAGCGCCACCTCCACCATACTCACACAAGCCGTGCAGTGGCTAGACCAATATTTCGCTGGCCAAGTCCCGACCATTACCATTCCCCTAGCCCCACAGGGAACCACCTTCCAACAAAATGTGTGGTCTCAGTTACAGCACATTCCCTACGGCACAACCCTTACCTATGGCGAGCTAAGCCAACGTGTATTCCACTCACCCACTCCTAAAGGAGCGCAAGCCATCGGTTCTGCCGTCGGTGCTAACCCGATCTCCCTCATCATCCCCTGTCATCGCGTGTTAGGCAAAGGAAAAGCCCTCACGGGCTATACCGGAGGGCTATCCATTAAACGAGCCTTGCTATCCATCGAAAGTATCGATTTTGTGGATAAGTAGGCTTATCTAATATGTTCTAGCATATGTATAAAATGTGGTTTAAAGAATGTGCCTTCCACTTCAGTAGTACCCATGACAATCATTGTTAAATACTCTGGTGTTCCCACTAGGGCTAGCCGCAAATATCCAGGATATTGAACTCCTTTTATATCATAGGTAATATTTCCTGCTGTTGTCATCGTACCATAATGAGTACCTGTCATGGTATGTAATGGCTCTACATTGCGTAATCGTATCTTTGCTGGAGTCCCCTCCTTAGAATAATCAAAATCTTTATCCTCTCCAATTTTAATGTGAAAGTACTCCAATGTCGAGTTTATATCATTGGTGAACATTTTCATTCCCCAAGGTGACATCCCCTCTTTTCCATATGGTTCTGTACTCATCATCACTTCTGCAGGTAGCGGAAATACAAGAACCCAAGCTGTATTCAAACCATACTGATCAGTACCTTGCAATTCATAGACATCCATATAATGTCCTAACTTCAGTCCCTCTTTCATGTTCTGCATTCCAACATAGTAATTTAATTTAGGAACTGTAGTACCCACTGTACCCACTGTACCTAAGTTGGCAGCCACAAATCCTTTTCCTACCTCAGCTAACTTTGAAGAAGATAGTTGCTTAGCCGTAATCTGTGAGTCTGTTGTTTGTCGCAAGTCAATCAATGGATTTTTTTCTAGCATTGTAACGAACTCTGCCATTATTTCTTCAGTTGTCTTGTATTTTTTCTCCACCTTGGAGGTAGTGCGCCTAGAAACCATTGGTTTCTCATTTAACACTGGTCCACTAGTACCTGACACCTCGCTGCTATCATCATATGCCCGTATAGACATTGCTCCACTAGTACCTGATACCTCATAGTTATCATCATATACCTGCGCAGATACTTGTCCATAACCCATCATAAGGCTGGCCACTATGACAGCTAGTCCCATTTGCTTCCATAATTTCATCTACTTATTCTCCCTTCACACCTAACAAACTCTTGATAACAGGTTTCCAATAGGCTTTCGATGTATCAGCCATTGTGATCCATGTGATAGATACCCCATCTTGACCATACCTTCCTATAAAACTAATATACGCAGGTACTACAAATCCATCCACATCCAATTGCACTCTACCATGGGTATACAATCCCTTACCGCCTTGTAGGCGTACAGGTTTCATAATCTCTCCATCAAGAAATCTTACGTTCACAAGGGGTAATACGGCTCTCAGAATCTCAGTACTACTGAACTCTGGATTAGTGCTCGTAACGAAGGGAACTAAAGCCGCCCCATTCTTTTCTATACCCTTTCCTCCCATAACATTGACGTCATAGAGGTCTATATTTCGTAGCTCTTTCACCGTTTTTTTATATAGCGTTTCTCCTACAGATTGCGGGGCCATCGTAGTTCCTTTATATTTAATTTTCCATACTTCGGTCGCTTCCGCACCTGTCATGTGAAAGTGTACTAGTTCTGCCGTATGTAACCCTCGTTCATCACGCCCTTGCAACTGATAGCGTTGTCCCCGTTGAACCACAGTTTTAACAATTCCATCTAGCAACTTAGCCTCTGTTTCATCTATATGCCAATCATTAGAAGCTACTATACGAACTGTATCTTCTTTTTTTGTAAAACCTTCCATTAGATCATCATGGTTAACTACCGAAACATAGCTAGGTAACTCTACGCTACCTTGCCCATCCAATGTAATCGATGCTGCATATCCTGAACACATCGTCCCTACTAATGCCACACTAGCCATCACACATTTCCAATTCATAGTAACTCCTTCCTAACTAGGATCCCCTACTTTTTCCAACAATAATTTAGATTTCAATTGATGCAATTCTTCGCTGATGTTGACTTTCACCTCTGGGGCTCTACGAAGTCGCAAAAATTCTGGCCACAGCAATTGAATTTGCTCTTCTCCATAGGCTTTCACTTGCGCCAAAGTCGGCACATCGTACACTAATTCTCCATCCACGAAGATAGGCACTAATAGTTCTTGCACTTTGAACGTATTTGCTTTCAACACTGTTTGTTTCCATGGGTGCAATGGATTTTTAAACACATAGTCCTGTGTGGTGTCCACCGTTTCATGGTCCAAACAGATTAAATCACCAATGAGCTTGTGATTTCGCACATTGATGAGGCGCAACACCTTTTTCTTGCCAGGGTTTGTGACCTTTTCAATATTATCGGAGAATTTCATAGCTGGCATGAAGGTGTCACCTTCCCATTGGCCTGCTAGTTTATACACCCCACCTAGGGCTGGTGTTTCATCGGCAGTAATCAATTTAGTACCTACACCCCAAGCAGTAATGGCCGCTCCTTGCTGTTTCAAGTCTGCAATTTTATATTCATCTAGATCATTGGTAGCAAAAATTAATGCCTCTGGGAATCCCGCTTCATCTAGCATCTTCCGTGCCTCAATGGATAAGTATGCTAAATCGCCACTATCCAAACGAATGCCATAGATGGATGGCATCGTACCGCCTCGACGTTCGCGAATTTCTTGGAATACTTGGATGGCTGCTGGCACTCCCTTATGTAATGTATTATAGGTGTCCACTAAGAACACTAAATTATCTTCATATTGTTCTGCATAGGCACGGAACGCATCGATTTCACTTGGAAAACTCATGACCCAACTGTGTGCCATAGTCCCTACAGGTCGCATACCATACAAGGCCGCACTATACACATCGCTAGTGCTATCAAATCCGCCAATGAAAGCCGCTCTAGCCCCTTGTACAGCGGCGCTTACCCCTTGGGCTCTTCGCATACCAAACTCTGCCACTCCATCCTTGCCGATGACGGAGCGAATACGACGAGCTTTCGTAGCAATCAAGGACTCATGGTTCAAGAACATGGACAACGCCGTTTCTAATAAAATAGCCTCGTCCTTGGCCGTTTCTACACGAAGTAACACTTCCCCAGGGAATACCACAGACCCTTCTGGCGCCGCATAGATCGTACCCGTAAAACGGAAGGTGCTTAAATACGTCAAGAACTCTTCTGTGAATACCCCTGTTTGACGCAAATAATCAATATCGTCAGAGGAGAATCGTAATTCTTTCACATACCGAATCACTTCTTCTAAGCCTGCCACTACTGTATAGGCACCATGGAATGGATTGGTGCGGTAAAAGCGATCGAATACGCAACGAGTGCGATGTTTGTTTTGTGTAAATAATCCTTGCATCATAGTGAATTGATACATATCTGTTAATAGAGCATGTGTAATCATAGTAACTCCTGTTCTTATAGGTTCTCCCTATAGCATACTAAATATTTTTACGTCATATCATGCTAAGCCCATAGTCTACCTCTTACTATTATACTCTACGATTACATTTCATGTATAATTCTTTTTCCTCTAACGGTTTGTCATAATCATTCATTTAGGTTAGAATGATACCATATACTATAACTTCAATGAGAAAGGATAGACTATGAATCTGTCGCAATTTTTTGCATTAATCCGTCCCCGCACATTGACGGCTGCTTTCAGTCCCGTTGTGTTAGGGGCTGCTATGGGAGCTACTCAATTTCCACAAACTCAGCCACTTTGGCTATCCTTGGTCTATACAGTGGGTATTCTAATTTGTGTGTTAAGCGCTCAAATGGCGGCGAACATTTGGAACGAATATTTCGATTTTAAATCCGGTCTGGATCTTACACAAGCTGCGGGGAACAGTGGTTCCATCGTCCGCGATGGCATCTCTCCAGCCGTGATTAAACGTTGGGGATACATCACCACTATACTTCCACTCGTATTGGGCATTGCCCTCGCCAATGCTGTCACTTGGTGGTATATTCCCGTGGGTATGCTCTGCATTCTGACCAGCATCTTATATTCCGGCGGACCTAAGCCCATTTCTCGTACTCCCTTCGGTGAACTCGCATCGGGACTTGCCATGGGATTTGCCATCGTGTGCATTACCCTCTTCGCTTGGACCCATACCTTGCACTGGACCTACCTCATCCCTGCCGTACCGTCCACCATCTTAATCGGTGCCATCATGATGACCAACAATTTGCGGGACTTTACGAACGATGCTAACCACGGTCGTCGCACCTTGGTCATTCTTTTAGGCCGTGAAAGAGGACTCCAACTCCTACGTGGCCTCTTCCTCATTAGCTCACTATGGCTAATCCTATGGGTAGCATTCGGCAGTCTCCCTTGGACATCCTTGTTGGCCCTACTCTCACTAGTACCGGCTATGAAAGTCATCAGAATTTTCAACACCTATGCGGATCCAGTGCGATTAAATGAGGCCATGAAATTTACCTCTATATCTTGTACACTGTATCATGTCTTGTGGGCCATAGGATTACTACTTAGTACAGTCCTATAAACATATCAACTCTTTCTATGCAGATTTGTATTAGACTACACAAACACTCCCCTCATTAGGAATTACCATCCTTTATGAGGGGGGGTGTTTATTACTTTCACCGTAGTAGTTATCCAAACCATAGCCTATAACTATAACAACTTAGATATATAACGTATTTTACTTATAACGGAACTCTTGTTATACTAAGCAAGTAGAAATTCACTATGTAAGTACACAAAGAAAAGGAGATAACACATGAAGAAATTATTTGGTTTAGCAGCTACGGCTGTATTAGGCGCTGCCTTGTTATTGGGTGGCTGTGGTTCCACTGGCACTAGCTCCACTGGTTCCGATGCAGGTAAAACATTGAAAATCGGTGCTTCCCCAGTACCTCACGCTGAAATCTTAGAGCAAGTAAAACCAATTCTTGCTAAAGAAGGCATTAAATTAGAAATCGTTGAATTTAGCGATTATGTACAACCAAATGTAGCTTTGAATGATAAAGAACTTGATGCGAACTTCTTCGCTCACATTCCTTACCAAGAAAACTTTAACAAAGAAAAAGGTACTCACATTGCAACAGCAGGTGCCGTACATATCGAGCCAATGGGTATTTACTCTAAAAAAGTAAAAGACTTGAAAGAAGTACAAGACGGTGCTCAAGTAGCTATTCCATCTGATGCTACAAATGGTGGTCGTGCATTACTATTGCTTTCCAAAGCTGGTTTAATCACTTTGAACGATCCTAACAGCATCTCTGCTACAGTACAAGATATCAAGGACAACCCTAAACATTTAAAATTTGTTGAATTAGAGGCTGCTCAATTACCTCGTGCATTAGATGATTCCGCAATTTCTGTGATCAACACAAACTTTGCATTAGGTGCTGACTTGAACCCAACAAAAGATGCATTGTTCTTAGAATCTAAAGATTCCCCATACGTAAACATCGTATCCGTTCGTGAAGGCGATGAAAAACGTGATGAAATCGTTAAATTGATCAAAGCATTACAAAGCCCTGAAATCAAAAAATTCATTGAAGAAAAATACAAAGGCGCTATTCTTCCAGCATTCTAATAGAATCACTTAGAATAGACTCCTCCAAATAAAAATAAACACTAACAACTAACAACTATCATACATACTTAACTATACAACAACAGAGGAACGTTGATTTACTTCAATGTTCCTCTGTTGTTTTTGCATATACTACCATACTTATTTTTAGCATATTAAAAAGGGTCCCGAAGAACCCTTTTATTATTTACGAACCATAGCTCTCAATTCTTGCATTTGTTCTTGCAATGTTGCAATGTCTTGTCGTAGATTGTTATTTTCCTGTGTCAACAGGGTAATCTCACGGCCGTAAGCTTCTTTCATAGCCACCATTTCATCATGCAACACAAGTACAGAGGAAATAGGACCATTACGATAACGTTCAGGTACTGCTTTTTTCTCTGGGCTATTGCCAAATTTGAAAGTAGCACCGCCGTTGATCATGGTAGCTCCTCGCACCATAGACACACCAGCATGGAACATAGCCGATTCTTTCGTGTAATGGGCAATACCAAGAGCCAATGCATTAGCATTTTTATAATGTCCAATGCCTGCCATAAATTGTGTTGGTTCTAATGGATCGTATTGAATTGGTTTTAAGGCGGCTAACGCTGCACCTAATGCATCACCTTCACGACTCTCTTTGCGCAACTCTTGTAAATCATTGCCCATAACCCCTATTTGTTGTTTCAGCTCTTCATAATGACGTGTATTTTCCTTGGTTCCACCTTCTAAAGATTTACGGAAATCATCTTCTGTTTTATTTTCATTACCTTTGATTTCTTTCCAGTATTCATAGGCGGATTTGCCTGTTGTTCCATCTTTACCGGCAGGGCCCGCAACACCAGCATCGCCTTTATCACCTTTAGGTCCGGTAGCTCCTGGTTGTCCCTGCGGACCTACCGAGCCTGCCACACCATCTCCTCCCGGTTGTCCTTGTGCCCCCGTAATGGCTTTGATAAAGTCGTTTTCCGTCTTGCTGCCGTTACCTGGCATTGCTTTCCACACTTCGAAAGCAGATTTTCCGTCAGCCCCAGTAGTACCATTGGCACCAGCTTCACCTCTCTCGCCTTGAATACCTTGGTCACCTTTAGCGCCCGGCTCCCCTTTATCACCTTTGAAATCAGGGTTCCCTTTTAGCTCATTTTTATTTAAACTAAACGTATAGGTCTTACCATAATCACCTTCTGCTTTTTCCGTAATTTTAATGCCTGATTCTGCTTTCAACACAGATTTTAAGGAGTCCACCGTCAAGACAGGGCTCGTTGTAGATGTAGCACCATCGCCTTTACCACCCGATGTCAACGTCAATTGCCCTTTATCATTGCTACCTAAGGAAATATTCGTCACAGGATTTTCAAAATGTATGCCCATGAAAGTCGGTGCTTTCAACATACCGATGCGCAAGATAGAATCTATTGGATCCTTGTAGGTAATTAAGTTGTCAGAGCTATATAACGTAGGCGTCACGTATTTACTTTTACCATCAGGAGCCGTTTCCATTTTTACATGGGTTTGTGGATTTTCAGGAGCCTCACCGTAAATCGTATGAGCCTTACCTTGGATTTTAATTTCCTTATCCCCTGGCGTATACACACGTGTATCTGTTGTCGTATCTGCTACAGTTCCATCCGCATTAAAAGATACATCATTACCTGCTAATATGGTACTCCGTTTTTCCAAGGCTTTCAGCTGTGCCACGTTCACCGCATCTGTATCTCGATACCCTGCAGCCACATTGATAATTTGACGAGTTTTGTTTGTTGTAAACCGTCTATCCCCTACTGATACAGCACTTTCATTAGGTTTCCACACATTTTGTAAAAAGATTTTCGTATCCTCATAGGCCCCCTTAGCCTGTCTTAATTTTGTTCGAATCGCAACCTTATCACTAGCGGCAGCACTAGCTAATTCCGTTTCCAACGCAGTCACTTCTGCTTTCGCAGCTATGACAGCCTGATGCTTTTCAATCTGAGCATTCATATCTGCTATACTGTTAAAATGCTTTCCATGCAAGGATGGATCATAGCCTATATCAAATGGAGATCCTACATTACGATCTGCATAGGAACCTGAACCTAATGCCACACCATTTCTAGACAATGTATTCGAGGCAAGTCCAATGCTGACCCCACCGTAGGTATCTTTATAGGCAGTTCCTACGGTACTACCATGACCAATTGCAATCGCACCACTACCATGGGTAACCGTATTACCACCTATAGCAATAGCTGCAAAATCATGGGCATAGGCAGTAAACCCAATACTTACGGCCTGACTACCATATACATGGGTAGAATCACCAATAGCCACACTACCTATCGCACGATCGCCCGCTGTGGTTGTACGACCTACGGCCACACTATTCTCAGCTGCCGCTGTGGATGAGGCACCTAAGGCTACTGCCGACTTTCCTGCAGCCGCTCTTGCACCAACAGCTGTACTATCCTTTTCATTCGTTTTTGATTCTTCACCGATGGTAACACTGTAGGCACCAGTTTGACCGATATTGTATCCAATAGCTACAGTATGCTTTGACTGCTCACCGATTTTTGCATACCGACCAATGGCAATGGAGTTCATACTTTTTGATTCTGCTCGTGGTCCTATGGCAATAGCCCCTTCTGCAGTGGCACCATCGTTAAACTCATTGCTACCTGTGCCAAGGTCTCTTGTTTTGATAGATACAAAGCGCGTTTTCTCTAGTTCCAAACGATTCCGAAGGACTCGTAATTGTCCTACTGTGGCAGCATCTGTATCTTCATAGCCAGCAGCCACATTCGTAATCTGGCGAGTATGTTGTATTCCATCCTTCGTACCGCCTACAGATACAGCCCCATCTGTGGCATTCCATGCACTACTAATGACTGCATTCCCTAGCTCATTCGCTTTTTCCGTAGCTACTCGGTAGGCTTCCTCTGCATCCACTAAACCTTGATCTGCCTTAGCTTTCTTCTCGTTTGCCGCTGCTAATAAAGCATCTCCCTTAGGATCTTTTTTCTCTATGGCGTTGTTTGCTCGCTCTATCGCTTGTTCTGCCTGCAAAACTTCAAAATGGGCTAGACGAATATTTTCACGCAAAGCATGTAAGCTAGGATTATCCTCTCCGCTAGAGCCATGCTTATAATGTGTATCTAGCATAGGATCGTAACCGATATAATCATCTAGCTTTGGTCCTCTAGTTGCTACTGAATTAGCACCGATGGCGACACCGCCTTCTACAGTTGCTTTTGATTCTTTACCAAGGGCAATGGATGTATCTTTAGTAACCTCCGCACCATTCCCAATGGCGATGGCAGACATCCCATTCACACTGGATTGATTGCCAATGGCGATGGCATGGGTATCCGTCCCCGTCACTTGTCCACCATCCAACACATACGTATGCGTATCACCGTCTGCATAACCTACTACATGACTTCCCAACACTAACATACTTGCCACATAGACTGCTATTTTTTGTTTCTTCATGTTGTTTCCCTCATCTTCCGATCTAGTCATCTTCCTCGGCTAGGTCTAGCCTTTCATAACTTGAAACACATATAGTTTTAATATATTATAGACCCTTTTTGTGGTTTATTCAAATTGATTTTTTTAAATTCTATCCATGTGTATAACGTGTTCACTAGAACATATATGTAGTATTTACAGAAGGTCCTACGACATCTTCTGTAAAAGTACACCACTGCTAATTCTTTCATAGCCATTCCTCTGCTATAGGTAACACAAAACCCCCGACTTTCACAATCCTGTGAAAGCCGAGGGCTAATGATTTCAGTATGCAATTATTTGCGTGCCATAGATTTACGTACGTCGAAGGCAACGGCGATAACAATGATTAAACCTTTGATAATCAATTGCCAGTATGGTCCCATACCAACGAATGTTAAACCGTAGTTAATAACTGTGAAGATCAACACACCAGCGATGATACCAGGTACTGTACCGATACCACCTGTGATGGATACACCACCTACAACGGACGCTGCGATAGCATCTAACTCGTACATGTTACCATAGTTGTTTGTAGCACCACCTGTGCGGGCTGCTTCTAGGATACCACCTACACCGTATAAGGCACCAGCGATGACGTAGATGATAACAAGTGTGACTGCTACGTTGATACCGGATACAACAGCAGCTTGCGGGTTACCACCGATAGCGAACATGTTTTTACCAAGAATCGTTTTGTTATATACCACATACATGATTAAGGAAATCACTGCTGCGATAATCACAATGTATGGAATCGTTATAAACCCTAAGTCCAAGGAACCAGTACCAATTTGTGTAAACTCAGGACGTAAACCCCCGATTGGTTGAGAGTTATTTGGCTCCATATCAAAGTACAAGGAACAAATACCATAGGTAATAACCATAGTACCTAGTGTGGAAATAAATGGTACGATTTTTAAATACGCTACGATCACACCAGATACTAAACCAATGATAGCACCCACTACGATAGCAATCACGATAGGTAGAATCAATGGTAATTCAGGTAAATGTTCAAAGAACGGACGCGGATAATCTGGCAACTGTGTTAAGGATGCAGATACAACCGCTGTTAAACCTACTACACGACCTGCGGACAAGTCACACCCTGCCGTGATAAGGATCATAGCAGACCCTAAGGCAATGATGACACGTGGAGAAGATTGGATTAAAATATCACGAAAACTTGTGACGGATAAAAAGTTCGGGCTATACATGGAAATAGCCGCTACTAGTACTACTAGTACCAAATAGATAATATTTTGGGAAAGAAACTTTCCTAACTTACCTTGGCTCATACGATACCTCCTAGACTAAACCAGCTGTTGCTAGTTCCATAATTTTTTCTTCAGTCGCTTCATGAGCCTCTAAAATGCCGCTCATATATCCATTACTCATGACCATAACGCGGTCGCTCATCCCCAATAACTCCGGCATTTCCGAAGAAATCATGATGATACTTTTACCAGCGCTAGCTAGTTCGTTAATAATGGAGTAAATTTCATACTTCGCTCCTACGTCGATGCCCCGTGTCGGTTCATCCAACAATAGGATTTCTGGATTTGTATTCAACCAACGGGCAATGAGTACCTTTTGTTGGTTACCACCAGAAAGACTCTGAATTTTTGTATCTGTAGAAGGTGTTTTTACCCGTAAGGAGGCAACCCCTTCTTTCGTGTCGTCTAGTCGCTTATCGTCATTCAATAGCTTAAACTTATTTTCATATTTCGGCAGTGCTGCCATCGTCGTATTATCCACGATGGTAAGCATTGGGAAAATCCCTGTAGCTCGACGCTCTTCTGTTAACAGGGCCATGCCCAATTTCTTCGCATCACGAGGGTGGCGGATACGCACTTCTTTATCGTGCATGTAAATCTTACCAGACTCGATGCCACGAAGACCAAACAAGGCTTCAATAACCTCTGTACGCTGTGCCCCTACAAGGCCACCCACGCCGAGTACTTCCCCTTTGCGAAGGGAGAAGCTCACATCTTTGAAAGAGTGTGGATTAACGGACGTTAGATGTTCTACTCGTAGTACTTCTTCCGTTGGCACATTCGTTTTTTCTGGGAACAATTGTGTCATTTCACGGCCTACCATTCGTTGAATGATTAAGTCCGTAGTCAACTCATCTGCATGCCAAGTTCCTATATATTGACCATCACGCATGATCGTTACTTCGTCGGATATGCGTAGGATTTCTTCCATCTTATGAGAAATATAAATAATGGCAACCCCTTTTTTGCGCAAGGAGTTAATAATTTTAAATAGATGTTCTACTTCATCGCTAGTCAGAGATGACGTCGGTTCATCCATTACAATGATACGTGCTTGATGTGAAACTGCTTTGGCAATCTCAATATTTTGTAGTTTAGAAACAGATAACTCACCAGCCAATTGCTCTGGATCGATATCTACATCGATTTCATTGAACAACGCCAATGTATCTTCTTTCATTTTTTTATGGTCCACAAATGTGAAAGGACCAATTTTTTTCGTTGGAAACCGGCCTAGCCACAAGTTTTCCATAACATTTCGCTGTAAAACAGGGTATAACTCTTGGTGAATCATGGAAATTCCCATTCCAAGAGCTTTGCGGGAATCCGTCATATCAACGACTTCGCCGTCAATCACAACATCCCCTTGATCTTGCTTATAAATACCGAACAGGCATTTCATAAGAGTCGACTTTCCTGCGCCATTCTCTCCCATCAGAGCATGTACGGTGCCTGGTCGGACTTTGAAAGTGACATTATCCAAGGCCTTTACGCCAGGAAATTCCTTCGTAATTTGGCGCATTTCTAATATGTACTCGCCCATACATTTTCCTCCTGCTAATCAGATAATGAAGGGGGCAAATGCCCCCTTACTGCATTTTATTATTTGTCACCTAAAATCTTATCCGCATTGTCTTTTGTTACGATTTCGTAAGGTACCCAAATATATTTACCATCTACAATGTCAAAGCCTACATTATCTTTATTAGGTGTTTCGCCTTTTGCTAACACGTAGGAAAGATTGAATACTGCTTGACCTTGTTTTTTCGCATTGTTCAATACTGTACCCAATAATGTGCCGTCTTTCAACGCTTGAACTGCTGGAGTTGTAGCGTCAACGCCTACTACTGGAATGTATTTGCCATTAGTGAAGTAGCCTGCTGCTTTCAACGCTTCGATAGCACCTAATGCCATGTCGTCATTGTTACAGATAACAGCATCGATTTTGTCGCCGTAACGGCTCAAGAACGCTGCCATTTTTTCTTGGCCTTTTACGCGATCCCACATACCTGTATCACTAGCCAATTCTTCTACTTTCATGCCTTCTTTTTTAAGAGACTCTACAGAGTATTGTGTACGAAGTACTGCGTCTTGGTGACCTGGTTCACCAGTGATCATAACATAGTGGATAACACCATCATTGCTATGGTATGCTTCAGGATGCGCTTTGAAGTAATCTGCTAAGATTTTACCTTGCATTTCACCACTTTGTTCTGCTTTTGCACCTACATAGTAAACTTTGTCCCATTTCGCCATATCTTCTTTTAATGGTTCACGGTTCAAGAATACCAATGGAATGTTAGCTGCTTTTGCTTTATCAATGATAACGCCTGCTGCTGTACGGTCTACAACGTTAACACCGATTGCTTTGTACTTCTTATTAATGAACAAGTCAATCTTTTCGTTTTGTGTTGGTTGAGAGTTTTGGCTATCAACGATATCCACTTTTGCTTTGTCCTTTGCAGCTTTATCGATTTCTGCACGAACACCGCTCATGAAAGTATCATCAAATTTGTAAATAGCAACCCCGATTTGAGGTTTGTCACCACTCGCACCTTGATCGCTACCGCAACCACCTAACACAAGTGCACCTACTGCTGCTGATGCAAGCAACGCTGCTTTCCAAGATCGTTTCATAATAATATCCTCCTTTAAGATATCCTCTATACCAATAAGACTAGACTATCTAGTCGCGGTACCTATTCTAACCAAGCTACGTGAGCTCGTTTTGCACTCACAATATCAATCATACCTAGTAAGGTGTAATAAGACCCATTACCAGAGTATTCTAAATTGATTGTGTGTGCTTTGTAGGAATTACGCTCTAAGACACTGCGCAAAATGGGGTCCATAATGCCTACAGCATTCCCCATAGCGCTACTTAAAATAATCCGTTCTGGATTAAATAAGTTCGCTATATTCGCGATGGCAATCCCTAGATAATGACCTACACGGGACAAGGCTTCTAAACACACCTCATCACCTTCTACTGCCGCTTCATAAATAGGCTCTACACGAAAGGCTTTAGAATTAATTAATGGATCATCTTGTACCGATGTATATCGGCCCTTCTCCATTTGTTCCATCACATACGTATGAATCGATGTTTCCGATGCAATGTCCTCCAAGCGAACTTCATTGCCTTCTTCATCCACACGAATCACACCATATCCGATTTCACCAGCACTATCATTATATCCGCGATACAGTTCACCATGATAAATCAAGGATACACCTAATCCATAACTAAATTTAAGGACGATTAAGTTATCCATTTCTTTACCATTACCAAAATAATATTCACCCGTTGATAAACAACGAACATCATTTTCTACATAGACAGGCACATGAAACCGTTCTTCCAAAATATATTTGAAAGGAATATTATTCCACTTGCCATTCGGAGAGTAAATGGAGATCCCCTTACCAGAATCTACAGGTCCTCGCAAGATAAGGCCAATACTATGGATTTTGTATTCCCCTGTCTTGAAAATATCCTGCATGCCTCGGTACATGTGTTGCATAATTTCATCGGAGGAGCATCCAATAATAGATGTTTCCTGTTGATGTACTATATGGCGACCTGCAGTAGTCACATAATACACGATGGAATGTGTTCTCACATGAACGATAAGATACGTTTCAAGGTCATGATTAAAGTCTAATAGCATCGATGGGCGCCCCAAGGCAGACCGCTCTTGGCGATCTTCATAGACCAATCCTTGGCGAATCAAATGTGAACAAATATTAGTCACTGTAGGAGGCGTTATTTTGGTTTGTCTTGCAATCAAGGCCTTAGAAACCGGCCCGTTACGCCTTATGAAATTCAAAATAATCTCATCATTGCTAATTTGTGGCTTTATCATGATTCTATCTCCTTTACAGCGAATACACCCCATCGCCAATATCTGCAATGTATAGACTAGGGATCACACCGATTTGTTTCTCGTACTCTTCTGGAATAGCTCTCATAAAAGCTTCAACATTCTCGTCTTTTACAAGGGCAATGGCACAACCGCCAAAACCTGCGCCCGTCATACGGGACGCAATACAACCCTCTTGTGCGCGTGCTATGGATACAATTGTATCTAATTCTTTACCTGTTACTTCAAAGTCAACTTGCAAGGATCTGTGGGATTCATTCAAGCAATAAGCGATACCAGTTAAATCCGCCGCTTCTAAGGCTTTCATAAAATCCAATACACGCAAGTTTTCTGTCACTACGTGACGAGCTCTGCGCATTAGCACATCGTCAGAAATATAGGAAAGGTCTTCTACCGTAGCCAAGGACAATCCAGATATATCTTTATGTTTGCGGATAATCTCATGGGCTGCGTCGCATTCACCTTTACGTTCATTGAACTTGGAGTCTACCAGACCTCGTTGTTTATTCGTATTCATGATGATCAATGTGTATCCATGCCAATTCAAAGGAACCAGTTTACGTTCCATTTGTGTACAGTCTAAGAGTACACCATGACCTTCTTTACCATGGGCGATGGCATACATGTCCATGATGCCTACTTTCACGCCTACAAAATGGTATTCTACATGCATAGCCATCTTCGCTAGTTCTGTACGGTCGATTGGTGTCAACCCTAATTCAGATAGCAACATGTAACCAGTTAAGTCCAACATACAAGCAGAGGAAGATAGGCCTGCCCCTGCTGGTAAGTTACCGTTGAAGTAAATATCCATACCTGGCACTGTGTGACCTTTGTCTTTTAAGAACTGAATCACGCCCACTGGATAGTTTGCCCAGTCATGTTCTAGGTTATACACAAAATCTTCATTCACATCTACAACGACAGTTTTTTCCATGTTGTCAGAATGAAGGCGCACTTTGCTATCTTCACGCAAACGAACGGCTCCGTAGATACCTACTTTCAATGCAGCTGGAAATACATGTCCCCCATTATAATCTTGATGCTCGCCGATAACATTTACACGACCTGGAGCAAAGTAACAATGCACATCCCCCGGACCTTCTCCAAAGAAGGATAGGAATCGCTGTTGTAATTCTTCTTTATTCATTCGATTGTTCAACCTCACTATATAATTTGCGCAATTCCGGCGCTGTTTCTTCTACAGCACTCGTATTGGCTGCTGCCCATGCTCCCATTTCAGAAGACGCATAGAATTTAATCGTATTGGCCTCTCTGAATGGCGGGTAGAATTGAATATTAAAGTGATAATATTCTTCATGTCCTGCATATTCAGGGCTATTCACAGGATTTTGATGATATACCATCATGTATGGGAACGGCATATCAAAGAGACGATCAAAGGCTTCTGTTAATGTTTTCAACATATGAGCTAGATCTTTCGTTTCTTGTTCAGTGCAATCCGTGATGTAGTTCATGTGACGTTTTGGCACCACGAACACGCCGTACGGATAATCTGTAAAGAACGGAATGTATGCCAAGAAAGAGTCATTTTCTCCCACAATACGGGCACCTTTCTCTTTTTCTACTTGGTTCATTTTACAGAACAAGCATTCTCCATGTTCTGCATGATGGTCCTTGGCGCTGTCTAACTCAACTTGTAGTTTTTGTGGCACAAAGGAATATCCATATAATTGACCATGTGGATGTGGCATCGTAACGCCAACAGCTTCCCCTTTATTTTCAAATGGATAGATGTATTTGATTTTTTCATCCTTTGCTAGTTCACTGTGACGCTCTTTAATGAGGTTCAGCAATTTCACAATATGGTCTTCCGATAATTCGTAAAATTTAGCAGTATGCTCTGGAGAATACAGGATAACTTCGCATTTTCCATAATTTTCTTGGCTTTTGTAAAAGTCATTGCCATCCTCATAGGGAGCCTCTGGCATTTGTGTAAGCGCTGGAAAATCGTTATCGTATTTTAACACGTCATAATCTGCTGGTACTTTTTTGTTAATACCTGGGCAGAACGGGCACCAATCCTTTGGCATCGTTGGGCGAGCTTTACGGTTTGAAGCCACCATTGTCCAAGTCCGCAATAAAGGATTCCATCGTAATTCCGACATGGAATACCTCCTATCTTTGGCTATGTCATTCAATTAATCATAAGGAATTTATTTATATACCCTTATTCTTTCATATTTTGACATTTTTTTCAATACTTAATTAAATAAATAGTTATGTGATTTACTCATACCATAATGAAGAACATGATTTTTATCACGCTTTTTCCTTAAAAGAAGGCATCTTGTGTGCCATTTTGCTGGCGTTCCATTTGTGCTCGTCGTTCTGGTGTAATAAAAGAGTCTGTTGTTAATCCCGTCAAATGCAGTAAACCCTTCATAGAATCCACGCCTTTCGCTTTCGCTGCTGCGATCGCTACCTTGGCGCATACTTCTGAATCATCTAATGCATTATGATGATTAAAAGTAATACCTAAATATCCACCTACCGTACTCAACTTATGATTCACCAAGTCGGGCCATACTTTTCGAGAAATCCGCACCGTGCAGGTATACTCCAAATCAGGCCATTCAAGATTGTAATGATCTAAAGTAGCACGCAACACATCAATATCAAACTTCGCATTATGGGCTACTAATAATTTACCCTTTAAATGGTTGTTATAAATGGCAGGCCACAATTGGTCAAAGGTAGGCTTATTGACCACCTCTTCTGGTTGAATGCCATGGATCTTGTCGATAAATTCTTGATCAAACTGCATCACCGGCGGTTTAATCAAACTGTATCCACGCTTTGTAATACGACCATTTTCCACCGTCACCACCGCCAAGGAAATGGCGCTATTCTTGCTGGTATTAGCCGTTTCAAAATCTAAGGCCACAAAATTTAACATATATCCTCCTAGGTATA
>CAUUJQ010000004.1:0-16335 GCA_963545445.1 uncultured Veillonella sp.
ATAGACGTATCCTCTACGTGCAATCGAAGTTGTGCATACGCAGCCCCTGCCGGTCCATGGAGTAACGCTCCATTTCCGAGCATCTCCTCATCGACGGGAATCTTAGCCTCTCCTACGATAGCTTGCATATCCTGCAAAGGTGACTCTTTCATTACATCATGCAGTAAGGCCGCCACAGAGGCTCGTTGTTCATCGGCCTCATAGTGTACTGCCAGTCGCTTCGCCATCTCTACAACGCCCATGGTATGGTTGAATCGTTTCGGTGAAAGTCGTTGCCGTACATGTTGTTCTAAAGTTTCCATTGATACTTTCATTTCCACGCCTATACCTTTCCTTCCGTGTTCTTCGCATCCCGCTCATGGCATTGTTCGTAAATCTTGTGATCTCTAATGTATTGGTACACCGATCTAGGTATCATATATCGAGTCGTTAAGCCCTGGCACAGACGATGTCGTAAATAGGTGGCAGATAATTTCATTTCCGGTACTTCCATGCGATGAATGCGACTGCCTCGTTGCCCAAACCATTGCACCGTAGATTCAATGGCATCGATAGCCCCTGGTCGTATGGCACCAATAAACTCACAAATATCGAGCAGCTCTTCAATATATTTCCATGTAGGAAGTTGCTGTATCGTATCTGTACCTGCAATAAAGAAAAACTCAGCGCCCTCTCCATAGAGGTCTCGAAAATACCGCATCGTATCAATGGTATAGGATTTCCCTTCTCGTTTTAACTCCACGTCAGACACAATAAAGTTTGGATTGTCTAACACGGCTAACTCTACCATCTCCAACCGATACTTAGAATCTATCACACCCGCATCCTTATGAGGCGGCTCCTTTGATGGCACAAAAATTACACGATTTAAGTGAAATGTTTCCAACGCCATTTCTGCTATCATAAGATGACCAAAATGAATGGGATTAAAGGTCCCCCCTAAAATTCCGATACGTTTTTTCTTATCTACCATACAACCACGCCCCTACACACACTATTGATACTACGATCATAATCGCTAGAAATTTCCCATAGGATAGCCACTCATAGGCTCCTTTGGGAGACTTCATATATCGTATATATGCCTTAGCATACTCCAATTTCATCGCACTTGTCCATGGCCAAACACAAAGTATTTATAACTTGTTAACGCATCTAATCCCATCGGTCCACGAGCATGTAATTTTTGCGTGCTGATGCCGATTTCTGCACCCAAGCCAAATTCAAAGCCATCTGTAAATCGTGTAGATGCATTGACATAGACGGTAGAGGCGTCGACTAAATTCATAAATGTCTCTGCGTGACTAGGCGTATTGGTCAAAATCATTTCAGAGTGTTTCGTACCATACGTATTGATATGGTGAATGGCCTCTTCTAAGGACGGCACTACTTTCATATTGACGATGCAGTCATTATATTCCGTAGCCCAATTTTCCTCGCTAGCTGGTTGTACCTTAGGGGATAGACCTTGAATTTGTGCATCTCCATAGATAGTGACACCCTGACTCTCAAGCATAGAAATAATTTCAGGTCCAAAATCTTTTACTCTCGATGCATGTAACAAGATAGTTTCCATTGCATTACATACAGATGGCCGTGAAAGTTTCGCATTCTCCAACACTTTCAATGTCATCTCTAAATCCGCAGTTTCATCCACATAGCCGTGTACCACACCGCTACCCGTTTCAATGACTGGAATTTTGCTGTTGTTCACCACATATTGGATGAGCCCTGCTCCACCGCGTGGAATCATCACATCAATCCATTGTCGTTGTGCTAACAACTCGCCTACTGCCTCTCGTTCTAGTATTGATACGAGCTGTACCAAATCTTCTGGGGCACCACAAGTCGCTAAGGATTGACGCATAACTTGCACCATTGCTGCACTAGTATGATAGGCCTCTTTACCACCACGAAGAATGATGGCATTTCCCGTTTTAATAGCCAATGCCACTGCATCTACTGTCACATTGGGACGGGCCTCGTAAATCATACCAATGACGCCAATAGGGATTTGTCGTTTTTCAATGCGCAACCCATTCTCTAATGTTCTCGCCTCTAATACAGTGCCAATAGGATCTTGTAACTGAGCCACTTGGCGTATGCCTTTACAAATGCCTTGAATACGTTCTTTTGTCACTCGAAGACGATCTAACATGACAGTGGGAACTCCATTGTCTTGCGCCTTGGAACAATCGATGTCATTCGCCTCTAAGATAGTCTTTGTAGAGGTTTCTAAATCATGGGCCATTTGCTCTAATATGCGATTTTTTTCTGCTGTACTCAGCACTTGCCCTTCTTGCGATGCACTCCGTGCCGCTTGGCCTACACTTTCAAAATAAGCAGTATATGGATTCATAATTTACTCCTGTCGTAAGACAACTAAGTTATCTCGATGCACCACCACATGATAGGTATCACGGACACCTAAAATAGTAGGGATATCTTGTGATTTATGACCTTTAATTTGCAACAAGTCAGATAGATTAAAGTTCACAATGCCACGGGCAATTTCTTCCCCATTATGAACAATAGAAATCGTATCACCTTCTTCAAAGTTTCCTTCTCCAGATAAGATACCTACTGGTAGAATACTAGAGCCATTCGTCAGCAATGCATCACGACAACCTTTATCTACATGAATAGTACCTTGTAAACGTGTGCCAAACGCCATCCAACGCTTTTTAATTTGCGGTACATCGCGATGAGGCCAGAAATGAGTGCCCCGTTCTTCTCCGTTCATAATGGCTTTGATGCTATCTGGGCGATCCCCGGAGGCAATGACCATGTGAACACCAGAGTTCGTCGCAATATGAGCGGCTTGAATTTTCGTATACATACCACCTGTGCCCAAAGATGAGGCGGCACCGCCAGAAATTTCATAAATGTACGGCGTGAGAGCCTCTACTTCATGAATTAAAGTAGCTGTTGGATCCGTCGATGGATTTGCTGTATACAAACCTTCAATATCGGAAAGAATAATCAAAACATCTGCATCGATGATGCTCGCAATATTGGCAGACAATGTATCATTGTCGCCTATTTTA
The DNA here is from genome assembly GCA_963545445.1 of uncultured Veillonella sp. Lineage (GTDB taxonomy): Bacteria > Bacillota > Negativicutes > Veillonellales > Veillonellaceae > F0422. The sequence goes on from CAUUJQ010000004.1 coordinate 3,048, forward strand.
AATTCATCAATAGCCACTACATCATTTTCATTGATAATAGGAATGACCCCTAAGCCAATGAGCGCCGTCAACGTATTGCGTAAATTCAGATAATGGCTGCGCTTCACTGTGTCTTCACGAGTCACAAGAATTTGTCCTACCGTATGTCCATATTCAGCGAATAACTTCTCATACATGTGCAACAAAATTCCTTGTCCTACGGATGCAGCCGCTTGTTTTAAGGCAATGTCATCTGGTCTAGACGTGAATCCCAATGAGGGAAGACCTGCGGCAGTAGCCCCAGAAGAAACTAATATCATTTCTTTCCCAGCATTGGCTAGATTACAAATTTGGCGGACTAACACTTCCATTTTATCAATATTAATGCGTCCATTTGCATGGGTCAGTGAACTTGTCCCTACTTTGACAATCACTCGTTTTGCCTGTCGTAACTCTTCTCTCATCGCTTCACCTCATGTGGCTAGATTATCTTGGTAACTCAATTTTTGGGTCTTTTGCCTTTTTATATAGGACCCCGTTATGTCCAATCATTTGTACTAATTCTGCACCTAACATATCTGCTAATGTTGGTAAAATCTCTTTGGGATCTTCTAAGCAGTTGTTTAGCACTTTCACTTTGATTAACTCACGTTTTGTAATCGCTGCACGAGCGCTGTCGATAACAGGATTTTCCAATCCCCCTTTACCAATCATCACAACCGCTGGCATAGTGCTTGCCAAAGCTCGTAAATATCGTTTTTGTTTGCCTGTCATGCTATCTCCTAATCATGGAATGTAAAACGTTGTTCTCCAATAACAACTTCATCGCCATCTTGAATCCCACGTTTTTTCAATTCCGAATCTAAATCCATATAGCGCCAAATCTTTTGGAATCTACGCAACGCTTGCTCATCATCAAGGTTCGTCATAGCTACCAATTTTTCGATACGGGAACCACTGATAATATAGGATGCATCGTCTCCACGAGTAATGACGAAATCTGTATCTGGTTTTGCTTCATAGTATACAGTATCATCCACTACTTCTGGTTCTGGTACATAGTTTTCTACATAGTACCATGCGCGTTCTACTAATGCCGGTAACCCTTCACCGGTCAATGCGTTCACCGCAAATACTTCATAGTCTTGATCGGCAAAGTATTTCGTCACTCTTGGCAATGTCTCTTCGTCTTGCAATAAATCTGTTTTATTCAACACGATGAGCTGTTTTTTCTTGCTCAATTTTTCGCTATATTTTGCCAATTCTTCATTGATTTTGTGAAAGTCTTCAATAGGATCACGACCTTCTAGTCCAGATACATCGAGGACATGCAACAAGATGTTGCTACGCTCCACGTGGCGCAAGAAGGAATGGCCTAAGCCTACGCCTTCACTAGCCCCTTCAATCAAGCCTGGAATATCTGCCATCACGAAACTTTTACCCGGTGCCACAGATACTACACCTAACACTGGAGTCAATGTAGTAAAGTGATACGCTGCTACTTCTGGTTTTGCAGAAGACACTTTGCGGATGATAGAGGATTTGCCCACACTTGGATACCCCAATAAGCCCACATCAGCTAATACTTTTAATTCTAAATTCAGCCAACGTTCTTCCCCAGGTTCACCCTTTTCTGCAAAGGTTGGAACACGGTTAGCGCTGTTTTGGAATCGCGCATTACCACGACCGCCACGGCCCCCTTTAGCAACCATGAACGTTTGTCCATCTTCTACCAAGTCCGCCATTAATTTGCCAGATTCTTCATCGGTAATCGTGGTCCCCAAAGGTACAGATACAATTAAGTTCTCAGCACCACGGCCATGTTTATTCGAGCTTTGTCCAGCTCCTCCTACATCGCCTTTAAATTGACGTTTATATCTAAAATCAACAAGTGTATTGATATTTCTGTCTGCTTTTAAAATAATGTCGGCCCCTTTGCCGCCATCGCCACCATTCGGTCCCCCTTGTGGCACATATTTTTCACGGCGGAAGCTACTCATTCCATTACCGCCATCTCCCGCTTTCACTAATATACGGGCACGATCTATAAACATAGTTTTAACCTCTATCTCTATAGATAGAGCGGCCGAAGCCGCTGTATCATAGAGTTCTTACAATTTCAATGGCACGTTCCATCTGTACATCCTCAGTAGGATCTGTTTTGGACGGCTCTACAATTTCATCTGGTTCAATACCAATGCCATCGATGACCCGATCATTTGGTGTATGATAGCGGGCAATAGTAATTTTCATACCTTCTCCATCAAGGCCTGGCAATACACTTTGGACGGTACCTTTGCCATAACTTTTTGTGCCTACAATGGTACCAGATTTCGTATCTTGCACGGCGCCAGCAATAATTTCAGACGCACTTGCAGAATTACCATTAATCAACACCACTAGTGGCAAAAGTGCATGTTCTCCTCGAGACATATACGCCGTCGTTTTGCCTCGTCTCGTTTGTACTGTGACAATCGGTCCTTTCGGCACGATATATTGACCGATACCATGGGCTGTCGTAATCAAGCCTCCTGGGTTATCACGCAAGTCTAGAACTAAGCGTTTCATTCCTTGTGCCTCAAGATTTTCGTAGGCTTTCGCAAATTCATCGACTGTTTTTTCAGCAAATTGTGTGACCCGAATATAGCCCACATCATCAATGAGCATTTGACCTTTTACGGTAGGCATAACAATAGTTTTCCGTTCAATGGAAACCTCTTGTTCCTCTCCATTGCGAAGGATGGTGAGTACTACAAACGTACCTTCTTCTCCTCGAATTTTCTATATCAGACACAGGTGTTCCATCAATGGCAAGGATTTGGTCCCCTTTTTGTAGCCCTGCTGCTTCCGCTGGCTGTCCTTCCATAGTAGCCCCTACTTTTAAGGTTTTACCATCGGAGAAATCCAATAATAAACCAATTCCACTATAGGAAGAAGATGTATGCATTTCTAATTCTTTCATATCATCTTTATTCAAATAGGTGGTGTGTTTATCATGGGTCCCTTTTGTCAAACCTTTCAGCATATTCACAAAGAGTTCTTCTTTAGCGGGTGGATCCATAGCCCATTGCGTAGTGATGTAATAGGTATATCCAAATTTGGCAAACCCTAAAGGAGACCCAGAGATATACCAAAATACACCGGTCAAAACAACGAGAACTGTAAGAACACACCCGATAATCGCTAGTACCGCAGTTTTGAGAGTTGATTTCCAGTCCCATTCTTTGTCATCGCCGGACTCAATATCTTCTACAAAGATGATGTAGAAAATTTCTTTAATCCGTTTCCAGATAGATTGTTTTTCTTTATCTTTCATAGTCTCCTCTATAAGTATCCCATTGGATCCGTTGGTTCCCCATTAATACGCACCTCAAAGTGAAGATGTGGACCAGTGGAACCACCTGTATTGCCGGAATAAGACACAACTTGGCCTTTGGATACGGTTTGTCCTGGGCTAACGGCTACATCACTATTATGGGCATACAAGGTAGACATACCATTACCATGGTCAATGATAACCGTATAGCCATAGCCACTAATCCAGCCGGCTTCCACCACAACACCACCATCTGCTGCATGCACTGGTGTTCCTTCATCGACACCAAAGTCAGTGCCCGCATGAAGACGACGTGTACCATAGATTGGATGAATACGCCAGCCAAAATCTGATGTAATCGGTGCGTTAACAGGTGCCGCCAATTGACCTGTACCTTGTACCCATGTAGCACCTCCGCCGCCACTGCCGCCACTAGCAGCTGCCGCCGCTGCCGCACGCTCTGCGGCTCGTTGTTGCAACATAGCGGTAATGCTAGCAGAGGATGCCATTAACTCATTATATGCTCGTTCTGCTGTGTCTCGGTCATTCATGGCCCGTTCTAAGACAGCTTGACGTTCTGCTTTTTTCTGATTGATTAAGTTTTGTTTTTCTTGCGCTACTTTTTCTAGTTCTAATACCTTAGCGCGGTCTTCCTCTAACTTAGCTTTCTTGCTGGCAATTTCTTCTCGCTCTGTTTTGATAGTGTTGATTAAATCCATATCGGATTGCAAGATGCGTTTCAACATTTCCATACGATTCGCAAAATCGCTAAAGTCTTTGGACCCCACCACTACATCCAAGTAGCTTAAACGGCCATTGATATAAATATCTCTTACCCGTTTGTAGAATACTTTTTCACGAGACTGCAAGCGAGCTTGTGCTGCTTTCAGTTCCGCCTCTGTTTTTGTAATATCTTGATCTAGCTGAATCCGCTCGGCTTGTACTTGCTTTAACTCAGCGGTAGCTGTATCTAATTCAATTTGTATAGCATGTAACTGTTCATATACGGTACCAATCGTTTTTTCCGCTTCCGACTTTTTATTGGCTTCATTTGTCATTTGTTGTTGGATATTTGACAATTGATTCGTCAAGTCTTCATCTTGAGCTTGATACCAATACGGTGTAGCCATCATGATAGAACCGCATAGTAAACTAGCTACTAGTGTTACTGTTTTCTTCTTCATCATTCCTACACTTTCATATATTGTTTTAACGAAATGGTACTACCAATAGCCCCTACCAAAATACCTACTCCCACTAATCCAAGAGATAATTCATAGATAAATGGCATCATTGGCACTAATGGCATAAAGGCGAAGTTGGCAATCACTTCCATCGTGATATAGCGGTAAAACTGCCATGTTGCAACACCTGCTACAGCACCGCCAATAGCGCCTAAGAACATACCTTCCAAAACAAACGGCCAACGGATAAACCAGTTCGTAGCCCCTACATATTTCATAATAGCAATCTCTTTACGACGAGCAAACACTGTCAAACGGATCGTATTAGAAATAATGAAGAGTGTAGCACCTGCTAGGAAACCGATGAGCACAATACCGCCGATGCGGATAATTTTTGTGACTTCAAAAATTTGCTCAATTACATCTTGTCCGTAATGAGCGCTTTCTACTTCTGGGTATTTAGACACTACTTCTGCTGTCGTTTTGACTTGGTCTGGTGTATTGAAAGTCAACACATAGGATGTTGGCAATGGATTATGCCCATCTAGGGAATCTACTAATTGTTGTTGCTCTCCTAGACGCTCTTTAAAGCGTTTCATGGCTTCATCTTTTGTGACAAATTCAATATCCTTTAACTCTGGTAAAGCTTTTAATTTTTTGCCTAATTCCATCACTTGCGGTGTTGTTAAGTTATCTTTCAAATAGATACTGATCTGCACTTGACTCTCTAGATGAGATGCCAAATTGTTAAGATTCACAACGCCACAGGCAAATACGCCCAAGATAAACAGGGACAATGTGACCGTGGAAATGGATGCTAAGGACATCAAACCATTGCGTCGCATAGATTTGACGGCTTCTTTTACATAATACTTAAAAGTTCTAATTTTCATGGAATGCGGCCCCTCTCATTTGATCACTCACTACTCGACCACCTTCTAAGGCGATCACTCGTTTGTTCAGATAGGACACCATATCCATATCATGTGTCACCATCACCACGGTAGTACCGGAGTTATTGATGGCTTTGAAAAGGTCAGAAATATCACGGCTCGTTTGTGGATCCAAGTTACCTGTCGGTTCGTCCGCAATGAGTACCAATGGTTTATTCACAATGGCTCTAGCAATCGCCACCCGTTGTTGTTCCCCACCGCTCAAATCCTGCGGTAAATCATTGGCTTTATCACTTAATCCAACCAATTCCAACACGTTCAATACTTTTTCTTGAATCACTTTCGGTTTTTCCTCGATAACTTCCAAGGCGAAAGCAATGTTTTCAAATACAGTTTTTGATGGTAATAATCGGAAATCTTGGAATACAATACCTAACTTTCTACGCAAGTACGGTACTTTACTAGATTTGATACGCGTCACATCAACATCATTTACCATAACCGTTCCGGAATCTGGCTTTACTTCATGTGAAAGTAATTTAATAAATGTTGATTTACCTGCTCCAGAATGTCCACAGACTAATACGAATTCTCCTTTTTCAATATGAATCGATACATCCTCTAAAGCAACAGACCCATTGTCGTATACTTTATGGACATTTCTAAATTCTATCATTCTATCATTCCCTTCCTATTTTCGCGCTATACCTCGTTTAGTAGCTGCTACAATATCAGCTGCTGTTAATCCATATTTTGCCATCAATTCTTTCGGTGTACCAGACTCACCAAAGGTGTCATTCACACCGACAAATTCCATTGGAACTGGGCATTCTTTGACTACTACTTCTGCTACGGCACTACCTAAACCGCCGATGACATTATGTTCTTCTGCAGTGATCAATAATCCTGTTTCTCTTGCTGCTTTGACAATTGCTTCTGCATCAATTGGCTTGATGGATGCCATGTTGATGACACGTACAGAAATGCCTTCTGCTTCTAACGTAGCCGCTGCTTCTACGGCTGGTCCCACTAAGGCACCACAAGCAATAATTGTGGCTTCTGTGCCATCACGTAATTGTTGCGATTTTCCAGGCACAAATGTGTAACCTTCTGGTGTTACATCTTCTACACCGGCACGGCCTAAACGCACATACACTGGTCCATGATACTCTGCCGCCCATGCAATGACAGCTTCTGTTTCTGCTGCATCTGCTGGTACGATAACAGTCATATTAGGCAATGTACGCATGCAGGAAATATCTTCTAAACTTTGGTGTGTCGCACCGTCTTCACCGACAGTGATACCTGCGTGAGTTGCACAAACTTTTACATTTAATTTTGGATAACATACAGCATTGCGCACTTGTTCAAAGGCACGACCTGTAGCAAACATAGCAAAGGAAGACACAAATGGTACTTTGCCAGCCACTGCCAAACCAGCGCCTACAGAAATTAAGTTTTGTTCTGCAATCCCTACGTTAAAGAAACGTTCTGGATATACTTTTTTAAATTCATCAGTTTTTGTAGATTTTGATAAGTCTGCATCTAATACAACAACATCTTTATGAGTGGCACCCACTTTTACTAAGCCTGCACCATATGCTTCACGAGTCGCTTTTCCCATGATTACACCTCCAACAATTCCGCTACAAATGTATCACACTCTTCGTGTGACGGCGCCTTACCATGCCAGCCTGCTTGGCCTTCCATAGCTTGTACACCTTTCCCTTTAACAGTATTCATAATCACCATAGTTGGTTTGTCTGTAATTGCTTTCGCTTCTGTAACTGCTGCGTGTAAGGCATCTAAATCATGACCATCCACAACAATCACATGCCAACCGAAAGCTTTGAATTTTTCATCAATTGGCAATGGACTCATAACTTTTGTGATGTCACCATCGATTTGTAATCCATTAAAATCTACAAAGGCTGTTAAGTTGGACAATTTGTAATGCGCCGCAAACATCGCTGCTTCCCATACTTGTCCTTCTTCTAATTCTCCGTCACCTAGTACAGAGTAAACACGGTAAGGGGCTCCGTCAATTTTACCTGCCAATGCCATACCACAAGCTGCGGAAATACCTTGTCCCAAGGAACCCGTAGACATATCTACGCCTGGAATGTATTTCATATCTGGATGACCTTGCAAGATGTGGTCAATTTTACGTAAATTTAACAATTCCTCTGTTGGAAAGAACCCTTTTTCTGCTAATGTGGCATACAAGGCTGGTGCAGCATGTCCTTTGGATAAGACAAAACGATCGCGATTAGGATCTTTTGGCTCATTTGGATTGACATTCATTTCTTGAAAGTACAACAAGCTCATCACATCAGCAATGGATAAGGATCCCCCTGGATGGCCAGATTTTGCCGCTGTTACAGATTTCACGATGTGTACGCGAATCGCTTTTGCTTTTTCTTGTATCAATTGTTTTTGTTCAAGTGTTAACATACTATACCCTCCCGTGTTATACACAATTCTAAGGTAAATTATTTATGATGCAGCATGCCAATGGCAATGCGGGCATTCTCTAAGGCATTTCTTCTGAGTTCGTGAATCTTTTCCAGTGTAGCCTCTGTGAAAGTCTTCCGTTCAAGAGCTTCCACGGTTCGTTCTACCATAGGTTTCACCTGTAAGGTATGTAAATCACCTACCGGTTCTTCACCAATCATATGAAGAAAATTTAAAATTTTAGGATCATAGGAGATCCCTAAGCAAGGTGTTTCCATTAAGGCACTAAATACTAATGCATGGAGTCGCACACCTATCATGACATCTACAGAACCGCTGAGCGCTAGTAACTCTGTAGTACTATACGAATCAGCTAAAACTGTAGACTTCCTTCTCATAAGTTTAGCGATACTTTCTGCTTCCATCGTATCTTCCCGATGTTGCATAGGAATAAATACAATCTGCGCATCCTTAGCATTCTGGATTTGGTCAAGAGCCTCTGCCAATGTTCGTTGATAGTCTATGCAATCTTTCCAAGACCGTACAGATACGCCCACAATCGGTCGATCTATAGTCACCCCATGGGATTCCAATATCTTGCGCCCCACTGTGGTATCCACTGGATGCATGCCTAGCACTGCATCAGCAGTGACCGCGATCTCCACATCATGGATGCCTAGTGAAAGTAGCTCTTCTTTTGATGCATGGTCCCGTACGGTAATCTGGGACACTTGATTCAACACGTACCCCACCGTGGCACGAGCCAAAGATTTGCGCAAAGGTCCAATGCCTTGCGCGTAAATCATCACTCGTTTTCTCAGCATATTCGCTAAGGCGATAATGCTCAAATAATAGTATAAGCTACGAGCACTTGTTACATCTTGTAACAAACTACCACCACCACTGATGAGCATATCACAACCTAGTACAGCTTGATATATATTCCACATAGCAAAGCGACCAATGGCTTTTACCTTGTGCGTCTCCATCGTTTCCCTCGGATTACCAGAGATGACTGTAATCTCCGCCCGTGGCTCTAATTCCAACAATGCCTGTAAAATAGAGCTCAATAAGGCTTCATCTCCGGCATTACCGAATCCATAATAGCCGGAAATGAGGATCTTACACATGGCTTTCACCTCGTCCTTGGAACCATCGAATGCCATAACCGATGAATCGTACTCCTATAATGGCTACTAAACCTATAACAATTCCTAACAATAATCCATCATACCCACGGGCGATGGACATGTACACTGGTGTCCGCAAGTGGCAGAATGTTTCTACCATGGACGCAATACCAATGACAGCCCCCACCGATAAGGCGAAGTGCAATACCATCGGAATGCGACGACCTACAGCATAGGCCGCTAGCATAAATGCTGGATGACCAATTAAAAATTCTTTTTCACGAGGTCGTGCATACATGGTATTTTCTAAAAATCTGCGCAAGGCCATTTCCCAAGACGGTACTGGTACACCTGCAGTATGTCCACTGCGACCTACAAAGACATAGGCTACCACCACTAAGGCACCTACGATTAATAAACTATATACTTTAATATCAATTTGTACAAATGCTTTCACGAAAGATATTACATCGTTCACCGAAGAAATCGTTCTACCTTTCCAAATGGGAAAGCGTTGTAAGTAGGCAACGGCTGTTAACACTACTGGCGCCACAAAGGTCAACTTCACGCCATGGAATAAAGCAAATTCCATAAAGAATTGTGTGCTCCCCAACATAGCTGCGATACTGATGCCGCCGATAGCCGCAATTACAGCCGCTACTACTAAGTACACGACAGACTCTACGGTACTTCTCCACGGAGATAAACCTGCATGGTTGCGTTTTGACCAACAATCAAAGATCATAGTCATCGCCAGTACTGGTGCAGAAATAGCTGCTACCAATGCCCATGCAGACATGATTTTTGTACCAGTAGTCATCATATAGATAGCTACAGAAAGAATGCTACCCACTATGAATAGACCAAGTAGGTACGGTTTGCGCACTCTTACAAACTGCCCTAATGTCAAGGTAGCCAAGCTTATAACACCTGTCATCGTTAATAATCGCAACAAGGTGTTTGGCGTATACACCGGATACATAGAGGCTTCCCCAGTAGTAAATCCACGAGCTTCTAATTTCTCTGTCACTTGTTTCGCTACAAATAATGTCGTTTCTAAGGCTGTTCTATTATCTACGCCTTGTTCATACAAAGGGAATAAGTTATACCGAATATTTCGTTCAATGTCACTGATGTAAAACCACTGTACCAGCTCAGCAGGCGTTAATTTGCGCACTTCTTCTTTCGATACAGTGTACAATCTCCCTACTTTATAATGATTAGCATTGGCCATTTCCAAGAATCCTGCTTGTGGGAAGTATTGCAATTGGTTCACTGCCTCAATCCCTACCACGGGGATATGACGTGATTCCAACTGTTCCAACGTGCGATCCACATGCAATGGATAACCTAAGGCTTCTTTTCCCACAAATACCATGCCCGTCACGCCAGAAATACCATCTATGCGTGTAAACACATGATCTACATCTTCCACTGTCACCCCTTTATAATTCGTTGGGCGCACAATGACATGGAATCCAAGGTTCACTACTTCTTGAGCTTGTAATTTGGAAATCCCCAAATTCATATCTTTCAAAGAATCACTTGGCAATGCCAATCCTAAAATGGGACCTACGGATGTTTGTAACACAGTTACTTTATCCTTGCCTAAGCGACGTACTAAATCTTCTTGTACCTCTTGAAAGTAGGCTTCTTTGCCCGGAATGGTTCCGATATAGGTCATCCCCGGTTGTGTACCTTCGATTTGCAACTGTTGCAAATCATTGGAGGTATACATGTGGATATGTCCTGCATCTTTTTCTTTTTGCAATGTTCTATCATAGATAGCCAAGGCTGTAATCCCCGCTTCCTTCGCAGAGGCTACGGCTTCTGTTAACGGTCGCTTTTCGTACGCATTGGCACGTAATAATCCATCATAGTCGATGATATTTTCGATTTGCTCTCGCTGTGCCTCAATCTGATGGCGTTCTTTCACAAGTAGCAATCCGCTCACAATACCCACACCTAGAAAGGCTAATAAAATCCATGTGTAGATAGAGATTTGCTTTACTTTCATAGGCCCTCCTATTGTGCTACGGGATGTACAAATACATGAATTTCTTCACGACCAGTTTCTACACGATCCAAGCGAACGGGAATCGGAAACCCTCCAAAGTCATAGAGTGGAATTGATTTCACAGCACCACTAGATAAGCGGTTTAGCGTAGCCCCACCAATGGACAGCTTTTCAGTAGCAAAGTACAATGTATTACCATCCATTTCCAATCGACCTTGGATTATCACCTTACCAGAAAGAAATCCACCTACATCGATACGTCCTCCCATGAGAACGCCACGATCAGAGATTTCCACAGTGTCAATGGTTAATCCTTTCGCACTGGAATTAGACAAATATTGTTCAATATATCGTTTTAAATCATCTTGATGGATAATTCCTTCAATATGACCTTGTCCAAAACTAGTGAAGTGCAATCGTTGATCTACAAACAATTCCATCGGAGAGATTTGAATATCTCGCAAATCAAATGCCAATCGTTGTACTTTCAATTTTCCTAAGGCAACACCATCTACATACCCTCGAAAAGAGTCGATATCACCCATAGCCAATTTGAATCCTGGGGATGACTCAATGCGCATAGATTGTGAGTCTGGGTGCAAAGCACTTTGCAATCGTTCTTCTACTTGGGTACTGACTAATGTAGGTAATACCAAGGATGAGCCACCTACTACGATGCCCGCCACTACTAATACAGATACTACTGTTTTTACAAGAAAATTTCTCACTGTTACTCCATTATATTGATAAATTTGCTTCTTTCTTCAAGAAACCTTCCATAAATTGATCCAAGCTACCGTCCATAACTGCTTGTACATTACCTGTTTCCACGCTAGTACGATGGTCTTTTACCATATTGTATGGATGGAATACATAGGAACGAATTTGACTGCCCCATTCAATGGCTTGGTAGGTACCGCCCAATTGTTCTTTTAATTCCGCTTGTTTTTCTAATTCTAATTCAAATAATTTAGCCCGCAATAATTTCAAACATTGCTCTCTATTTTGAATTTGTGAACGCTCACTTTGACATTGTACGACAATGCCTGTCGGTGTATGCGTCATACGCACAGCAGAGTCCGTCTTGTTGATGTGCTGTCCACCAGCACCGCTAGCACGGTATGTATCAACTTGTACATCTTTCATGTCTAGATTGATTTCTACTGTTTCATCAATTTCTGGCATTACATCGACAGCGCAGAATGAGGTGTGACGACGTGCAGCAGAATCAAAAGGAGAAATACGAACTAAACGATGAACACCTTTTTCAGATTTCATATAGCCAAACGCATTTTCCCCTTTCACAAGGAAAGTAGCACTTTTGATGCCTGCCTCATCTCCCACTTGTTCATCCATGAGAGAGACACTATATCCTTGTTTTTCCGCCCACCGCAAGTACATGCGAATGAGCATAGAACACCAGTCCTGTGCCTCTGTGCCACCAGCGCCGGCATGGAAGGTCAAAATGGCATTGTTCTTGTCATATTCTCCACTCAATAGGAGCAACACTTCACGATGCTCCACTTCCTCAGTCAATGCATCCACCATAGCTGCCAATTCTTTTTCCATGGACGCATCATCTTCATCCATCGCCATTTCTAACATCAGTTTTGCTTCTTCAACATCTGTGACAAGTTGTTTATATCCCTCTACGGCATCTTTCAATTGTGTGGCCTCTTGAGAAATATCGCGAGCTGAATCTGGATCATTCCAGAAATCCGGGTCGCTCATTTTTATATCTAATGTGAGTATGCGTTCTTCTTTTTTAGCGATGTTAAAGTGAATCCCTCATTCCAAAAATACGCTCCTCTAAAATTTCGATAGGACCGTTTAAGTCTTCTAACAATTTATTCACCTCTTTCTATCATCCTATAAAACAAATTGCCGCACAGGAGATGTATCACCTCGCTGCGTGGCCATGAAAGTCTAGTCTACGTTTTGTGGTTCCAACACGTCTTCATGGTGGGTCTTAGCATCAGCTAGATGATCAACCGGTTCTTCTTCTGCTATTGTATCCACATTAATTTGGATGCGGTATAAATACATAATGGTTTCATCCGCAATAGCTTGTTTCATATTTTCGAACATGTCATAGGCCTCAAATTTGTATTCCACTAATGGATTTTTTTGTCCATACGCGCGTAGGCCAATACCTTCTTTTAACATATCCATAGCATCCAAATGTTCCATCCATTTGCTGTCTACCACTTTAAGCATGATTGCCTTTTCAAGTTCACGCATATTGGCTTCCCCAAATAGAGATTCACGTTTTTCATATTCACGATGAGCAATGTCAATTAAGTGCTCTTGCAATT
>CAUUJQ010000005.1:0-15744 GCA_963545445.1 uncultured Veillonella sp.
ACGGAGTCTGGCGGCCACGTTGGGGATATTACAACCATGTGTTTAATTCCTCAAATCGTTGATGCTGTGGATGTACCTGTCATCGCCGCTGGCGGCATTGCGGACGGTCGTGGTATGGCAGCTGCCCTAGCATTGGGTGCGAGCGCTATCCAAATGGGATCTCGTTTCGTTGTATCCGAAGAATGTATTGCTCATGAAAACTATAAAGAAGCAGTATTGAAAGCGAAAGACCGTTCCACTGTTATGACTGGTTTGACAACTGGTCACCCTGTTCGTATCATTGAAAACTTATTAGCTCGTAAATACCAATCCCTTGAATTTAGCGGTGCTCCAAAAGAAGCCCTTGAAAACTTAGGTGCTGGTACTCTTAGAAAAGCAGCTATTGAAGGGGAAACGAAAAACGGTTCCGTTATGATTGGTCAAATCGCAGGTATGTTAACAGACATTAAACCTTGCGCAACAATCATTCAAGATATTGTTCGTGAAGCAGAAGAAGTTATATTAAACTTGAAATCTGTTATCCGATAAGTAGGAGGAAGCCTTATGAAAACAGCATTTGTATTCCCTGGTCAAGGGTCTCAAAAAGTAGGTATGTTAAAAGATTTATATGAAGCATACCCTATCGTTAGAGAGCGTTTTGCTCAAGCAGATGAAGCATTGGGATATTCTATTTCACAATTATGTTTTGAAGGTCCAGATACGGAATTAGTAAAAACAGCGAACACACAACCAGCTATTTTAACGGCTAGTGTGGCATGTTATGAAATTTTAAAAGAAAAAGGCTTCACTCCAGATATCGTGGGTGGTCATAGCCTTGGTGAATACAGTGCATTAGTAGCTGCCGGCGTTCTTGATTTTAAAGACGCTGTGTACGTAGTGCATAAACGTGGTGAGTACATGCAAGAAGCGGTGCCATTGGGCGAAGGTGCTATGGCGGCAATCTTAGCATTACCTCGTGAAGAAGTAGTTCGCATCTGTGCAGAAGTGAACGATACAGTGGGTTCTGTACAAGCAGTTAACTTCAACTGCCCAGGACAAATCGTAATTGCTGGTGCAACGAAAGCAGTGGAAGTGGCAGCGGAAAAAATGAAAGAAGCTGGCGCTAAACGTGCTGTTATGTTGCCAGTGAGCGCTCCGTTCCACAGTCGTTTGATGGAACCAGCAGCAAAACGTTTACAAGAAGAATTAGACAAAATCGAAGTGAAAGACGCTCAAATTCCAGTGGTAGCTAATATTACTGGTGAAATCCTACACGATGGAGCGGCGATCAAAGAAGCCTTGGTAACACAGGCGGCAGCTCCAGTACTTTGGGAAGACTGCGTAGCTACTATGGTAGACTTTGGTGCTACTCGATTTGTGGAAGTAGGTCCTGGCAAAGTATTGACAGGATTCACGAAAAAAATTAACAAAGCAATGGAATTAGCAAATGTAGAAGACGAAGCATCCTTAGCGGCTGCAATTGCATTCTTACAAGGAGAATAAGATGGATTTAACAGGTAAAGTAGCATTGGTAACAGGCGCTTCCCGTGGTATTGGTCAAGCCGTAGCCGTGGAATTAGCCAAAGCTGGTGCAGATGTAATTGTCAATTATATTGGCAATGAAGCTGTAGCGCAAGAAACAGTGGAAAAAGTGGAAGCATTAGGCCGTAAAGCGCTTAAAATCAAAGCGGACGTAGGCAATGCAGAGGAAGTACAAGCGATGGTAGACGAAGCACATGCTGCGTTTGGTCATATTGATGTATTAGTAAACAATGCAGGTATCACTCGTGATGGCTTGCTAATCCGTATGAAAGACTCCGATTGGGATGATGTATTGAATATCAACTTAAAAGGCGTATATTTAGTATCTAAAGCTGTGGCTAAGCTCATGGTGAAACAACGTTCTGGTCGCATTATCAACATGACATCTGTATCGGGTGTGACAGGTAATGTGGGTCAGGCCAATTATGCGGCTGCGAAAGCAGGGGTGATTGGCTTCACAAAAACATGTGCTAAAGAATTAGCCGCTCGTGGTATTACTGTGAATGCAGTGGCACCAGGATTTATTGAAACAGCTATGACAGATGTATTACCTGAAAAAATCAAGGAAGGTATTGCAGCGACTGTGCCACTAGGCCGTATGGGTCAACCGGAAGAAATTGCTAGTGTAGTAACGTTTTTAGCGTCTGACTTTGCAAGTTATATTACTGGCCAGGTTCTCAATGTAGACGGCGGAATGGTGATGTAAAAGCAAGATCCTATAGATAGACTACGTGAAAGGAGGTGTACGGAATGAGCACATTTGACAAAGTAAAAGCTATTGTTGTTGAACAATTGGGCGTTGATGAATCTGAAGTGGCGATTGACTCCACTTTCATCGATGATTTGGGCGCTGACTCTCTTGACATCGTTGAATTGATCATGGCATTTGAAGAGGAATTCAATATTGAAATCCCTGATGATGTTGCTGAAAAAATCAAAACTGTAAAAGACACAGTTGATTACATCGATTCTACAAAATAAGGCTTAGCACTTATGCACCACTACAGGGGGCATCGCCCCCTGAGTGGATTTGCACATAGGAGGAATTATAGTGAAACTCCCTGAACTTAGAATAGGGAAATTGGTAGCCAAAGTACCGGTGATTCAAGGTGGCATGGCAATCCGATTGTCTACAGCTCGCTTGGCAGCAGCCGTTGCAAATGAAGGCGGTATCGGCCTTATTGCAGCATCTGGTATGCCCTTTGATGAATTACGATACGAAATACAATTAGCAAGAAAATTATCGCCTACGGGCATTATTGGTATAAATGCAATGGTAGCCGCTACAGAGTTTTTAGGCCTTGTGAAAACGGCCATTGAAGAGGGCATTGACCTCGTTGTAGCTGGCGCTGGATTCTCCAGAGATATGTTTGCTTTAGGACGTGAGTCTGGTACACCGATTGTGCCAATCGTATCTACGCCTAAATTAGCACGTATTTCTGAAGGATTAGGAGCTTCTGCAGTCATTGTAGAAGGTTGTGAAGCAGGTGGTCACTTAGGTACCGATCGTTCTTCTCGTGAATTAGTACCAGAAGTAGTGGCAGCTGTTAAAAATATTCCGGTCATCGGCGCAGGTGGTGTTCTTGATGGATCGGATATTGTAGAGATGTTAAAACTTGGTGCTAGCGGTGTACAAATGGGTAGCCGTTTTGCAGCTAGTGTAGAGTGTAACGCCTCTGATGAATTGAAAAAAATGTATGTTCGCGCAGATGCGCCTGACGATATTGTCTTGATTCAAAGTCCGGTAGGTCTTCCAGGACAAGCGTTGCGCAACAAGTTTGCGGAAACAGTGTTAGACGGTACAGTGCCGCCTCCTACAGAATGTCATCGATGCTTAAAACATTGTTCACACAAATTCTGTATTATTAAAGCGCTTTCACGGGCACAACAAGGTGACGTGGAAACGGGATTGGTATTCTCAGGTAATAATATGCGTAAAGTAGAGTCCATATTACCTGTTAATGAAATTTTTGCTCGCCTCATTTCCGAAGCGGCAACCATTGATTGATGAAATATAAAGAGGTGGAATCATGGAAAGACGTGTTGTTATTACTGGTTTAGGTGCCGTAACACCTGTGGGAATCGGTAAAGATGACTTTTATAACGCATTGTTGCGCGGTGAATCCGGTATCGGTCCTATTACTCGTTTTGATGCGAGTGACTATGCCACTCGTATTGCAGGGGAAATCAAAGATTTCGACCCAACACAATTTGGTATCGATAAAAAAGAAGCGCGCCGTATGGACCGCTCTGCCGCATTTGCTATTGCTGCAGCAGTATTAGCGCAAAAAGATGCAGATTTAGATTTAGATAAAGAAGAGGCAGACCGTTGTGGGACTGTTGTAGGTACTGGTATCGGCGGTATCGACTCTATCCACGATGTATATGTAACGTTATTTGAAAAAGGCCCAGGCCGTGTGAGTCCTTTTGCAGTGCCTATGATGATTGCTAACATGGTATCTGGTCGTGTATCCATTCAATTGGGATTAAAAGGACCTGTAGAAACGGTAGTAACAGCTTGTACATCTGGTACTAATGCTATCGGTGAAGCATTCCGCATGATCGCTCATGGTCAAGCAGACATCATGTTTGCAGGCGGCACAGAAGCAGCTGTATCCCCAGCAGCAGTGGCAGGCTTTGCTTCTATGAAAGCCATGTCTACTCGCAACGATGAGCCTACAAAAGCATCTCGTCCATTTTCAGCTGACCGCGATGGTTTCGTAATGGGCGAAGGTTCTGGCATGATCGTATTGGAAGAATTAGAACATGCAAAAGCACGTGGCGCGCATATCTACGCAGAAGTAGTAGGTTATGGCACAAACGGTGATGCATACCATATTTCTTCTCCAGCTCCAGGTGGTACACAAGCTCGTAAATGTATGGAATTGGCATTGAACGATGCAGGTATCAAACCAGAAGAAGTTGACTATATCAATGCGCATGGTACATCTACATCTATTAACGATGCAAATGAAACCTTGGCAATTAAACAATTATTTGGCGACCATGCTAACAAATTAGCGGTGAACTCTACAAAATCTATGACAGGTCACTTGTTGGGCGCAGCGGGTGCTATCGAAGCCATTGTTATGGCAATGGCTATCGAAACTGGCAAAGTGCATCCAACAATTAACTTGGACAATCCAGATCCTGAATTGGACTTAGATTATGTATCTGAGGGTGCTCGCGATATGAAAGTAGATGTAGCTCTTTCCAACTCCTTTGGCTTTGGTGGACACAACGGTACTATCGTTGTTCGTCGATACGAGGCGTAATGGTGAGTGCTTCTAACAGTAGCAAAGCAATTAGCAAGGCTCGTGAAGAATTACTTCACGAGCTTATTGCGAATTTAGGTTTGCCATTACAAAATATCCACACATTACATCGTGCATTGACACATTCTTCCTATGCTAATGAACATAAGTTATCTCATGAACATCACAATGAACGATTGGAGTTCTTAGGAGATGCTGTGTTAGATCTCATTATAGGAGAATATGTATTTACAACATATCCAGAAATGACTGAGGGTGAACTGACCCGTTTGAAAGCTTGCACCGTGTGTGAAAGCTCTTTGGCTGCATGTAGTCGTTCCCTAGGATTGGGGAACTACTTGCGCTTAGGTAGAGGGGAACGGCACTGTGGCGGTGCAGATCGAACTTCTATTTTAGCAGATACCTTTGAGGCTGTCTTAGGTGCTATCTATTTAGAATGTGGCTACGAAGTAGGTAAGCAGTTCGTTTTGAGTCATTTGCTTGGATATCTCCAAATGGCACTTTCAGGAAAAGTAGGAAAAGATTTTAAAACATTGCTCCAAGAGTTAGTACAACAAAAGGGGGAATGCGTGATTCAATACCATGTCATTGATGAACAGGGACCGGATCACAATAAATTCTTTACTATGGAAGTTGTCATTGATGGAGTGCCATCGGGCGTAGGTTCTGGGCGGAATAAGAAAATCGCTGCCCAAGCCGCTGCCCAAGAGGCCTATGAAAAACGTATAGAACAATAAGGATTGAGGGGTGGGGAACCACTCCTTTTTCTATTCTAATAGTAGGGTAGAATGTATTCGTATGATAGAATAGAATCTATTCTCATAGTAGGATAGAATGTATTCTCATGGTACAATAGATAGGTATGTACAACTCATAATATAAAAGAGTTAATAATTTATAGAGATTCATATAAAATAGATAAGCTATAGTATGAATATACGTACTATATACAATAGAGGAGGCTTGTATGAGGAACGTAAATACAGAGAAAACTAGATTACTTCCATTTTTTATACCTCATATTGGCTGTCCCTATATTTGTGTATTTTGTAATCAACCGCGTATATCGGGGCAGCAAGAGATGGTCACCGTCGATACTATCCGTAGTTCTATTCAAGAGGTAATTGCTGAACAGGGTGATCGGGGACAATGGGAAGTAGCGTACTTTGGGGGCAGTTTTACGGCGATTCCAAAGGACCTACAGGATCAATTGTTGTCACCCGCTACGGAGGCCTTTCAACAAGGTCTTATTCAAGGTATCCGGGTATCCACAAGACCGGATGCCATTACGGAAGAACGATTGAAAGAACTCTATGCTAGGGGTGTGCGCACCATAGAATTAGGGGTGCAAACATTACAAGAGCCCATGCTTATAGAGGCGAAGCGAGGTCATACTGTAGAAGATGTGAAACAGGCGTGTCAGAAGATACGAGCCCAAGGAATGACATTAGGCATACAATTGTTACCGGGCTTACCTGGAGAAACGTGGTCTACTTTAGTGCAAACGGCGGTGAAAGCCGGTCAATTACAAGCTCACCTATGCCGTATTTACCCAGTGATTGTCATTGAAGATACAGAATTAGCAGATCGTGTCCGGGAAGGGACCTATAAGCCCTTGTCATTAGAACAAGCTGTAGCGTACAGCGCCTTTTTAAAAGAGTATTTGGAAACTAAAGGAACACGGGTTATACGTGTGGGATTACAAAGTACAGAAGATTTTGATGCAGGACGTGGCATCGTAGGTGGCCCCTATGCACCTGCCATTGGGGAATTAGTGATGAACTATACATGGCGCCAACGGATTCAGCGAACCCTGGAGGAACACCTTGAAGTATTTGGTGTGGCCCATCAAGTGACAGTAACGTATGCTAGAGCTTTCATATCGAAAGTACGAGGATTGAAGAATGGGAATATAGGGTACTTTGAAAAGGAATATGAGAAGACAGAATGGACTTGGAAACAAAAAGAAGAAAATAACAATACTGGAATCATACATGTTAGGATAGATGATATACTATATAGTTTGGTTCTTTAAAGAGACTCCTGTAGTTATAAAACTGTGGATTAACTCGTGTTTTGTATAGATAGTATGTGATACGGAGTGGAACATAGGTATATGCAGAAAGTATAGGACGAAACCAATATACATTGCATAATTTTAAAATATACCTATTTATATATAGAAAGGAAGCAGTCATGCAATTATTGCGATTAGAAATGAAAGGATTCAAATCCTTTGCCGATAAAACTGTAGTGTCATTTTCTCCAGGCATGACTGGGATTGTTGGCCCTAATGGAAGTGGTAAAAGTAATATTACCGATGCGATCCGTTGGGTCTTAGGGGAATCGAATGTACGCCATTTGCGTGGGCAAAAAGCGGAAGATATTATTTTTTCAGGCACAGAAGCACGTCGACCTCACAATACAGCAGAAGTAAACTTAATTTTTGATAACAGTGATGGCACATTGGGTAAAGAGTTGGCGGAAGTGGTCATTACACGTCGTATGTATCGCAACGGGGAAAGTGAATTTCAAATCAACAAGCGGAATTGTCGCTTGAAAGATATTCACCTATTGTTGGCAGATACGGGGCTAGGGAAAGATTCTATGGCCATTATTGGGCAGAATCGCATTGATGCTATCTTGAATAGTAAACCAGAAGAACGACGGTTAATCTTTGAAGATGTGGCCGGTATTTCTCGCTTTAAAATGAATAAAGAAGATGCCATTCGCCGAATCCATAGCACAGAGCGCAATATGGAGCGCCTAAACGATGTAATGAGCACATTGGGAGACCAATTAGTAGACCTAGAAGCAAAGGCGAATGTCACACGAGAGTACAATGCCTTGGCGCAACAGAAGCGCAGTTATGATGGAGCCATCGCCTTTCACGAGTATAAAACGGCAGATCGCTTGTTCACGCGCCAAGAAAATGAAAACTTAGCATATCTACGTGAGCAAGAAGAGTTGGAAACTAGTTTAGATGCTATCCAAGAGGACTATAAGGCGACACAGGATGAGTTGCAAACATTCCGTGAAGCTCACCGAAGTATGGAAGATGAATACGCTACCTTACAAGGTAAACTAGGGGAATTAACGGGACAAATCGAAGTAGCTCGTCTAAAAGAAGCCAACATGGTGGAAGAATTAAAGGATGGAGAAGAACGGCTAACAACTTGGAAGCAAGAGCTGACGGACAAAGAGGAACAATTAGGCCGTGACAAGGCATCTGTCACAGAACAGGAAAATACCTTAACAAGTATTGGAGAGGACTTAAAAACGGCGGAATCCGCCTTGCAAAGTACTCGTGCCTCTCTGATCCAAGTGAAATCTGACTTAGAGGGCATGCGTTCTGCAGAGCAACAGGCTCATGAACGTCACATTGCCATCGTACGAGAAGTGGAAGAAGCACGCCATCAGCTCGCTAGGGCGGAAGAATCAGAAGGACAAAAAACGAATGATGCACAGCGCTTGGCGGACACCTTACAAGATGTGGCACAATCTTTGTCGCAGGTGCAAACAAAGGTAACAGACCAACAAAGCGTTGTACATATAGCGAAAACAGCATTGGATGGTGCTCGCCAGTCGTTGCAACGCTTGGAAGACACACGGCGCCAACGGAATCAGGAAATGGTGGATACACAGCGCACTTTGCAATCGAAAGAAGGTCGCTTGGAATTGTTGCACAATTGGGAAGAGCTTCACGAAGGCTATTTGGAAGGTACAAAACATGTACTTCAAGCCAAAGAACGTTGGTCATCCCAGATTCGAGGTGCAATCGGTGATGTATTTACGGTGGAAGAAACGTTCCTATTGGCTATCGAAACAGCCTTGGGTGGCGCTATCCATCAAGTAATTACAGACACGGCGAAGATTGCCTCGGAAGCGGTGCAGTACTTAAAGCGCACACAGGGCGGTCGTGTCACATTCCTGCCGATGGATATGGTGAAAGGAAAACGGCTGGACCATAAGGCGCTACAATCTCCCCATGTGTTGGGCCTAGGTGTGGACTGCATTCAGTTTGATGCGCAGTACACGGGTGTATTTAATCAGCTATTAGGTCGCACTTTGATTGTAGATACATTGGAACATGGTTTGGCGTTGCAGAAGGAATATCATCAACAGTTGCGTATCGTCACTTTAACAGGAGAGCAACTACAGCCAGGCGGCGCCTTAACAGGGGGTGCTACGAAACGCAAGAAGGCATCCATTTTATCTCGTAAGGAAGAGCAAGAAACGTTGGAAACAGAGATTCGTACATTACGAGATACGATGAAAGCAGTACAACAGACATTACGGGACTTGGAACAGGATATTGAAACTTTCACAGAGAGCACTAAGGAATTGCGCCAAACCTACGAGCAAGAAGAATTGCAGTTGCGCAGTTTGCAACAAGAGCAACACCGTGTAGAAGGGGAGCAAGCTAGCTTAGGGGGGATGGTTGATACCTATGATCAAGAACTGGAGGAATCTCGTCAAAAGCAAGTAACCTTGACGGAAAAGATTGCTGGATTGGCGGAGGAGCTTTCACAGTTAGAGAACCGTGAAGGCCGTCAAGAGCAAATCAACACCTTAGTGACTAGAGAAGACAGCTTACAAGAACAGGAACGCACAGAAAGTGAAGCCTTGCAAGCATTGCGGTTGCGTTGGGAACAAGCTAGAATGGAACTAGGGCAGAGTCAAAAAGAGGTATCCCAATTAGAGACACAGATTAAAGATAAGCAAATGGAGATTGCAAGCCTAGATCGTCGTCTTAGCCAGTTAGGTGAAGACGTCATACGTTTAGGCGGTGAACCGGTTTTAGAATTAGAAGAAGAGAAACAAGCTATAGAAAAACGAGTAGCCACCATTGGAGAATCTCGTAAGAACGGCCAAGAGACAGTTCGTAAAGGAGAATTGGAACTGACCCGACTGCAAGAAGAGCGAACCCAAAAAGAGCAACGCCAACGAATTGTGCAAAAGAAACTAGTGGACCTACAAGAGGGGTTAACAAAATATCAATTACAAGGCCAACAAGCATTGGAACAATTGGAATCTTTAGGGTATACTAAACAAGAGGCACAGAACATCCACTTAGGTGGATCTGTGAGCGAATGGAAACAAGAGCAAGCAAATTTAGTAGAGCACATTGAAAACTTAGGTTCTGTCAACCCGAATGCTATTGCGGAACATGAAGAGGCAGTGGAAAAACTATCCTTCTATGAAACTCAAAAGGAAGATTTGGTGACAGCAAAAGAACAATTAGAAGGTGTTATCTCTGAAATTGATGGGGCTATGTCCGAGCAGTTGCAAGGCGTTCTAGAGGAAATTCGTGAGAAATTCCAGCATGTCTTTTCCCAGTTGTTTGGAGGCGGTACAGCACAAATCGTGGCATCGAATCCAGACTCTATTTTGGAAAGTGGCATCGACTTTTACATTCAACCGCCAGGGAAAAAACGACAACAATTGAGCTTGTTATCTGGTGGGGAACGAGCGTTGACTGTCATTGCCTTACTCTTTGCCTTGTTAGATTATCGGCCGGCTCCATTCTGTGTGCTCGACGAAGTGGACGCTGCCTTGGATGATGCGAATGTGGAACGATTTAGCCAATATTTGCATAATTTAGGGGATGCCACCCAATTTATCGTCGTTACCCATCGTAAACGGACTATGGAATCTGCCTCTGTCTTGCAGGGGGTGACCATGGTGGAACGAGGGGTATCCCGGTTATTAACCGTGGCCTTTGATGAAGTAAAGGAGAATACTGATTATGGCATTTAGTTTTTTTGACCGTGTGAAAGCGGGCTTAGAAAAGACAAAAAATAATTTTGTAAAAAAAGTGGAAACCATCGTTATCGGTTATGCTGAAATCGATGATGATTTTCTAGATGATTTAGAAGCGACCATGTTGACTGGCGACTTAGGTCCTAAAACTACGACGTACTTGATGAAAGAAATCCGCCGTGGTGTGACAGAAGGGATTATCAACAATACCAACGAAGTCATGCCTTTCCTGGAAGAGCGCATTACAGAGATGTTAGGGGCTCAAGAAGAAGTGTTAGAGCTCCACAAACCAGAAGTGATTTTGGTAGTGGGTGTGAATGGGGTTGGTAAAACGACGACCATTGCAAAATTAGCCCATTACTATGCGGAGCAAGGGAAAAAGGTTATCATCGCAGCAGGGGATACATTCCGTGCGGCTGCATCTGAACAATTATCGATTTGGGCAGACCGAGTGGGCGTATCCATTGTAAAGCATAAGGAAGGTGCTGACCCAGCAGCCGTTGTATTCGATGCTTGTGCATCGGCTCTTGCGAAAGAGGCAGATTTAGTCATTGTAGATACAGCAGGCCGTTTGCATACGAAAGTAAACCTCATGGAAGAGTTGAAAAAAATCGGCCGTGTGGCAGATAAACAAATTCCAGGGGCACCACATCAAACCTTATTAGTACTGGACGGGACAACGGGTCAAAATGCAGTGAGCCAAGCAAAATTATTCGGTGAAGCAGTGCCTGTGACAGGCATTGTAGTGACGAAATTAGATGGCACTGCTAAAGGTGGTGTTGTTATCTCCATTAAAGAAGAATTGGGCGTTCCTGTGCGTTGGATTGGTGTAGGTGAACAAATGGATGATTTGCGTCCTTTCAATGCGAAAGAATTTGCCAATGCCCTCTTTGACAAGGGAGAATAGTGGACCATGACTAGAAAGAAATTATATGAATACGTTATGGACCAAAATGAGATGAATGGTTATGGTATCGACGAGGAAGGCATTGAATGCGCCGTAGATATTATGGAATTTGTAGGTGGTGACTTGTACCGTCCCCTCACGCGATTGCTCTTGAGCAATTGGAAGGAAATTGCTAGTCGTATTGAAAGCTATACCGATGAGCAATGGAACTTTGTCCATCGTATTGCAGAGAATATGAAGCGGACCTTAGAACATGACCACGGTGATGAAAGTCATCACTTATCTGATTGTGGTATCGCCATCTTCATCGAAATGTTAGAAGGTGATGACACAGTCACACAAACCTTGCAAGGAGATACGCCAATTACAGAAGAAGAATTGCGCCGTATTCGAGGCAAAGGATAGCTGCACGTTGCGGAGTAATAGAAATACAACAATAGATAGTAAGTAATTGTAGGCATTATTTCCTAGGTCTTAATGAGTCTAATAATACAATAAACATATAGCAGATAGTGAAAGAAAAGTTGGATCTCTGATTCAGCTTTTCTTTTTATATCATCTCCACCACCAGAAGAACCGGTATCGTTGAAGAGTCTCACCTGCCGTCTCCTTCTGTTCATCCATCAGTAGGAGCGCATGGAAAACTATATATTTGTATCGAACATACAGTACAATAAAATGGACTTTCATGGTATAATATAGAAGTTACTAGATATAGAATTAACAGCGAACTTTCACGATTATAGAGATAGATATATAAGGAGGGACTATGAGCGGATTGCATCATTTTCCTGAAGAAGGCATACCCTTTCAAGTAGAGGCACCGTATTCGCCCATGGGAGACCAGCCGAAGGCCATCGAGTCCTTGGCAGACGGCATTGAACGAGGGGAATGGGCACAGGTATTACTAGGTGCTACTGGCACGGGAAAAACATATACTATGGCGAAACTCATCGAGGCCGTGCAAAAGCCGACCTTAATCATTGCCCACAATAAAACATTGGCGGCCCAATTGGCGAGCGAGTTCAAAAGCTTTTTTCCTAAGAATGCAGTAGAATATTTCGTGTCTTATTACGATTATTACCAACCAGAGGCGTATATTGCTTCTACTGATACATATATTGAAAAAGATGCGTCCATCAATGAAGAAATCGATAAGTTGCGCCACTCGGCGACAATGAACTTATTTGAGCGGAAAGATGTGATCATCGTCGCATCTGTTAGCTGTATCTACGGCTTAGGGGATCCAGAGGACTACAGTACCCTCTGTGTATCTCTGCGACAAGGTCAGGAATATAGCCGTGATGATATACTTCGTAAATTGGTGTCCATCCAATATACCCGAAATGATATGAACTTCGTGCGAGGTACTTTTCGAGTACAAGGGGATACGTTGGAAATTTTCCCTGCCGGCACTAGTGAAAGAGCCATTCGAGTAGAAATGTTTGGCGATGAAATCGATCGCTTAGTGGAAATCGATGTGCTTACAGGGGATGTTATCGTGGAGCGGAAACACGTGGCTATCTATCCAGCCTCTCACTATGTAACGACGAAGGAAAAGTTAGACCTTGCCATTGGGCGCATCGAGACAGAATTGGCTGAACGTTTGGCATACTTTAATGAAAATGGTCGTCTCTTAGAGGCGCAACGATTGGAACAACGAACACGATATGACATTGAAATGATGCAGGAAATGGGCTATTGCTCAGGCATTGAAAACTACTCCCGACTGTTGTCCAATCGCCAACCGGGAGAAGCGCCAATGACCCTTATCGACTATTTCACAGATGATTTCCTTATCATCATTGACGAATCCCATGTGACATTGCCACAAATTCGTGCCATGTATAATGGTGACCAAGCGCGGAAACATAATTTGATCGACTATGGATTCCGCTTGCCATCGGCGGCGGATAATCGTCCCTTAAAATTTGAAGAGTTTGTGGAACGAATCAATCAAATCGTCTATGTATCGGCTACACCAGGGCCTTATGAAATGGAAGTACAAACCAATGTGGCAGAACAGATCATCCGACCTACTGGCCTATTAGACCCTATCATCGAAATCCGACCTATCAAAGGGCAGATGGACGATTTACTAGGAGAAATCAAAGACCGCGCAAAATCCGACGAACGGGTGTTGGTCACTACATTGACGAAAAAAATGGCAGAAGACCTAACGAATTACTTAAAAGAAATGGGCATTCGAGTGCGTTATTTACACTCCGACATTGCCACCATTGAGCGTGCCGATATCATTCGTGATTTACGGGCCGGTGTCTTTGATGTCCTCGTAGGGATTAATTTATTGCGGGAAGGCTTAGATATGCCAGAAGTGTCTTTAGTGGCTATCTTAGATGCCGATAAGGAAGGTTTCTTGCGCAGTGATACGTCCTTGATTCAGACCATAGGCCGTGCGGCTCGTAATGAAAAAGGGAAAGTTATCATGTATGCTGACCGTATTACAGGCTCTATGCAACGTGCCATGGATGAAACAGAACGTCGTCGTGCTTTGCAAGAGTCCTACAATACAGAGCATGGTATCACACCACGGACAGTGCGCAAGGAAGTAAAAGACTTAATTGAGTTGACTAAAGTAGAAGGGGAAACTTCTGCTCCTAAAAAAGGTCGCAAGCCTAAAGCCGAGACTCCTGTGGTGTATGATAGTACAGCGCCTACAGAAGTGGTGGCAGAAACGGTGCAATCACTTTCACCGAAACCGCAATACGAAACGAAAGAAGATGTGTTCAATGCCATTGAAGAGACCACACGCCTCATGAAGGCAGCGGCAAAACAATTAGAGTTCGAACGGGCCGCAGAATTGCGTGATGAATTAGGTAGATTGCGCCAGTTATGGTCGGATATAAATGAGGAGTAGTTACAGTAGCCTCTGTATGGAACATGGTAAATAAGAATTTATGAACATGGTAGGACGTTTGCCTAATATGTTCATTGATATAGGAGATATTTTGAAAGATCAATTAATTATAAAAGGAGCTCGTCATCATTTTTTGAAGAATATTGACGTGGCTCTACCAAGAAATCAATTCATTGTATTAACAGGTTTAAGTGGATCAGGTAAGTCTTCTTTAGCCTTTGATACGATTTATGCAGAAGGGCAACGGAGATATGTGGAGTCCTTATCTGCTTATGCCCGTCAGTTTTTAGGACAAATGGATAAACCTGATGTAGATTACATTGAGGGGCTTTCACCAGCTATATCTATTGACCAAAAGACAACGAGCCGTAACCCTCGGTCTACGGTAGGCACAGTGACAGAAATTTATGACTATTTGCGCTTGTTATTTGCACGCATTGGTCGTGCGTACTGCCCTACTTGTGGAGAAGAGATTGCCCAACAGACTATCGAGCAAATTACAGATTTGGTTATGAAATTGCCTGAACGTACAAAAATCATGGTGATGGCACCCGTGGTACGGGGTAAAAAAGGGCGCCATGAAAAAGTGTTAGAACAAATTCGCAAAAATGGATTCGCTCGCGTTCGCATCAATGGAGAGATACATACCTTTGAGGACGAAATTAATTTAGATAAAAATAAGAAACACAATATTGAAATTGTTGTAGACCGTCTAGTTATTAAGGAAGGCTTAGAAAGTCGATTGACGGACTCCTTAGAAACGGCTATTCATCATGGAGAGGGCTTTGTCATTATCCAAGAGGTAGATGGGCCAGCCCATCAATTTAGCGTTCATTTTACCTGTCCTAATGGTCATATTTCATTGCCAGAAATTGAACCTCGCATGTTCTCTTTCAATAGTCCTTTTGGGGCTTGTCCATCTTGTTTGGGGCTAGGTAGTACTATGGAGGTAGATGAAGACCGAGTGATTCCAGACCCTACCGTCTCCTTTGCAGATGGTGCAGTAGCGCCCTTGAGTTCCAATCTCAATGCGTGGTTCATGCGCCAACTAGAAGGATTGTTGAAAGTTCATGGCTATACATTAGAGGCTAGTTTTGAAGAACTTCCTACAGCCCTACAAAAAGAAGTACTATACGGTAGCGCCGAAAAAGTAACCTTCGACTACGAAAATATGCGTGGTGAAGTGAAGACGTTCCACACTGAATATGAAGGGATTTTACCAATGGTGAAACGCCGTCATGCAGAGGCCACTACAGATAGTATGCGGGAAGAGTTTGAATCCTACATGTCTATTAAACCATGTACAGCTTGTAAGGGGGCCCGTTTGAAACCGGAATCCCTTGCCATCCGTGTAGGAGAAAAAAATATAGATGAAGTGACACAGCTAACCATTAGTGAAG
>CAUUJQ010000006.1:0-14728 GCA_963545445.1 uncultured Veillonella sp.
CGCTTAGATCGTATCCATAGTTTGACCGTTGAAGAAGAGCACTACCAAGTGCCATCCTATACATCACGGTACCAAGAAGCGGAGTTTCGTAAACGAATCCAGTTTATGTACGGTGGTAGATTACAACGAGTTACCTTTACCTATGTGGGACACGACATCGATGCCATACTTGACCGGTTGCCAACAGCGATCATTACTTGGTATGAAGAAGAAACACATACCTATCATATCCGCGCAGAAGTGTATGGCACAGGCATCTGGCGGTGGATACGGAGCCAGGGGGATGCTGTGAGGGATGTTAGAGTGGAGGAGATGTAGGAAAATAAATTCTCCAGATTCCTCTACGCAGTCTCCCTTCTCTATGCTATAATGTATATTACGTATCAAATCTTAGTATTACCATATAACAGTGTTGCACAGTAAAGGAGACATATCATGACGCCAGAGTTAGAAGAGCCTCACCAATCTGCAGGTTCCGCAGTAAAAAAACGTATTATTGGAGTAAAGCCAGGGAAATTCGTCAAAGGTATTGATGGGTTAAAAGGTCTTGCCATTATAGGCGTCACGATATTTCATTTATTTCCCCATGTAGCAAGTGGTGGCTTCATGGGGGTTTCCCTTTTTTTCTTGTTATCTGGCTATTTATTGGCTTTCACTACGAACCAACAGTGGAAGTTAGGAATCTACACGGTAGGACGCTATTTCACGCGAAGAGCGGAGCGTATTATGATTCCGCTCATCTTGATGGTTGCCACTGTACTAGGTGTGTGGTATATGATATTGCCAGAGAAGTTAGCCGGTATTCATGGAGAAGTCCTTTCCATTGTTCTAGGCTATAATAACTGGTGGCAAATCGGGCAAAATGCAGATTATTTCACTCGGTTGGTCAACACATCGCCATTTACCCACATGTGGTTTATGGGCGTAGAAATGCAGTACATTGTACTGTGGCCCATTCTATTTTGGACCTATTATAAACTGAAAGAGGCTTGGGGTTACAAAATAGGCCTTGTTTGGATCGGCCTTATCACGGTGGCGACCTCTGGGATTATGCCTCTACTCTATACGGAAGGGATGGACGTATCCCGCTTCTACTACGGCACAGATACACGGGTATTCGCCTTACTATTAGGCGCCTATTTAGGTCTTCATCGGAGTGAACAAAAACTATACCATGTGGCGACGGTACAACAAAAAGTACTGACTACAGTTATATTCTTGGTAGGCGTCATCGTGACGGTGGCAAGTTACTTCTACGTGGATGGGCAAAGCCCGCTTTTATACACCTATGGAATGGTGGCTTTCACCTTACTATTTGGCCTTATGGTGTGGCTGGTGGAACGGCCGAATACACCACTGGGAAAATTGGTGGATATGCCTCTGTTACGATGGCTAGGCAAGCGCAGTTATGGCCTGTTTTTATGGCAATATCCAGTGATTTATCTATTTGAGCAAAAGGGCTTGCTCCCTCTGTTCGGGTCGCCCATTGCTTATTATATGACTATGGTGGCGGTCATTGTTCTGTTTACGATTTGGACGGAAGCAGTCACAGATTGGTGCATTCAACACAAGCGATTATCTGCGTATATTGAAATAGTACAGTCCTATTTTGTGAAAGTCACTTCTGTTTTGGCAGCTCTTTGTATTGTTCTAGGCGTGTATGCGCTGGCAACGGTGCCTACGGAAAAGCAACAAGATGTGACCGAGTTACAACAGCGGTTGACGAAAAATGCAGAAGAACAGGCTGTGGAAAATGCGAAGGAAATAGATATTTCCACCGTGGACGATCCACAAGGGATGATTCATATGGCTGCCATTGGCGATTCTGTTATGCTCGGATCAGCTCATGCACTGCGCCATGATTTTGCAGGCATCCAAATCGATGCGAAAGTATCTCGCTATGTAGGTGCTGGCTTAGGGATTGCGAAACAATTTGAGGCGAATCAACAATTGGGCGATGTGGTCCTCATTGGACTCGGCACGAATGGTCCTATTACGGGCTATTACGAAGGAGAGACGAAAGCGTTACTAAATTATTTGGGTCCTAATCGTCAGATTTTTTGGGTCAACAATTATGCACCTGGCATCCAATGGATTGAAGGGAATAATGCATACCTAAAACAATTGGATCGGGAGTATCCAAATCTTCATATCATTGATTGGGCTAGTCTAGCGGCTAAGCATCGAGATTGGCTAGGAGATGATGGGATTCATCCAAATGATACAGGCGTGAAAGAATATTCCCAATTTATTCACGATGAGATTAAAAAGACATTATTACAAAATCACAAATAAGATAGAGGAAGGTTGATGAAAATCATCAACTTTCCTCTTTTATTTTGTGGCTATTTCTGTGTCCGAATGGATTATAAAGTAGCACTGACAGTGAACGTTGACTGTTAGGAGTGTTTTCGAGGAATTTTCAAAGGAATCTAGAATACATACAATAGGCAAGTAAAGGAGGTGATGACATGTACCATGTGGAATTAGAATTAGATTCTTTCTTTAAACAGGCCTATGAAAGAGGTGCCAGTGATATGCATTTCGACACAGTAGAAGAGGGTGTATTGGTTCGGTTTCGTCTGGATGGACGATTGCAAACGATGACGACCATTCCCAAAACGGACGGCGAGTTAGTGATGAATCGTTTAAAAGTATTAGGTTCTATGGATATTAGTGAAAAAAGGTTGCCCCAAGATGGGCGTTATGTATGGACCCATGGGAACCAGTCAGGAACGATACGGATGTCTTCCTTACCTTCTGTTTATGGAGAAAGCTTAGTGTGTCGCCTATTTTGGCATGATGCGCGGATACTTTCATTAGAAGAATTGGGCATGCCCTTGGACATGAGCCAAGCGGTACAACAAATGTTAGAAAGACCACATGGTTTATTACTTGTTTGTGGCCCAACAGGGTCTGGTAAAAGTTCTACCTTATATGCATTGCTACAATTATTAAACGGTGAGGAAGAACAGATTATTACCTTGGAACACCCAGTGGAACGGATTGTGGAAAAGGCTGTTCAAATTGGTGTGAATCCATCCATAGGGATGACTTTCAGTCGTGGGTTACGCGCCATATTGCGACATGATCCAGACACGATTGTGGTAGGAGAGATTCGCGATCAAGAAACGGCAGAGCTAGCGGTACAGGCGGCACTGACAGGACATAGAGTGCTGTCTACGATCCATACGAATCACGCCACTGGTGTGGTGGAACGCTTAGTAGATATGGGTGTGGAAAAATACTTGGTACAAGCTACGGTGATAGGTGTAATTTCTCAACGGTTAGTGCGGCGATGTGTAGAGGGGCAACTGAAAGGACGATCTGGTATTTTTGAAGTTTTATCTATACCGAGAGAAGGTTGTCGATGGGATGCGCTAGATACGCATTTACTATGTTCTTTGCAAGAGTCTGCCCAGCGGGCGGTGGACGTGGGGATGACCACGGAAGAGGAAGTGCGACGAGTGGGGGTATTATTGTGAGTTGGAGTGACATCATTGGGGCCGCTATACAAGCGGGAGCTACAGATATTCATATACAACAGGGATCCATCTTTTGGCGGATAGGGATGGACATGGTCAGTTCAGATTATGTGGTCACAGAGGATGATATACTTCAATTTATACAGGAACATACCACGCTAGAGACGAAAGAAAGCATGTCCTATGATGGAGCTATGACCTATCAAGGGTTGCGGATTCGGGTCCATCTATTTCGGTGGCGCTGTGGTTGGGGTGGAACATTGCGGATACTCTACCCACCAACAGGAGGTCTTGATACTTCAGAAGAGGGAAAATTATTGCGGAAGATTTCTACTTTCAAAGAAGGTCTTGTCATTATTGCCGGCGCCACTGGGTCTGGTAAGTCCTACACATTGACATCATGTTTGATGTATATTAACGAAACTATGCAGAGACATATTATTACATTGGAAGATCCCATCGAGTATGTATTGGAACATCAAGAATCTTTGATTCATCAGCGGGAGTTGCACACGCACTTTCATCATATGGCAGATGGTATTCGAGATGCATTACGAGAGGACCCAGATGTTATCTTGATTGGTGAAGTTCGTGATAAAGATACCTTAGAAGCGGCCTTGCATGCGGCCGAAACAGGCCATTTAGTATTTGCAACATTACACACGCAGCGGGCGACTATGTCCATAAATCGGATGATATCGATGTTTCCGGCTCATCAGCAAGAGGAAGTGCGCACGCAACTATCGCAGGTGCTACGGGCCGTGATTTGCCAACGATTGGTGGTCTTAGGGGAGCGGTTTATTCCTGTTCGAGATATTTTGATTAATACACCGGCGGTGGCAAATTTGATTCGACAGCGGAAAGAACCACAAATCGTATCGTTACAGGAAACACAACGACCTATGAAGACATTGGAAATGGCGGTGGCAGATTTACGGGCTACCTACGGCGCATCTCCCGTATTTGATGCGGTATTGCAAACGAATTAGGAGCGTATATATGAGTTGGTATCGATATGAAGGATTTTCAAAAGATGCCCGGCGGTCCACGGGGACTCTGT
The DNA here is from genome assembly GCA_963545445.1 of uncultured Veillonella sp. Lineage (GTDB taxonomy): Bacteria > Bacillota > Negativicutes > Veillonellales > Veillonellaceae > F0422. The sequence goes on from CAUUJQ010000006.1 coordinate 4,546, forward strand.
GGGGCGATTCTGAAGAGGAAGTGCAAGCAAAGCTAGCCTATGAAGAGATTAAGCCGATACGTATAGATCTGTTGGAAACAAAGCAGAAGAGCGCTAACTGGGGGCATCGTCCCATCATTCAGTTTGCCTATCGATTGCACATGCTCTTAGGGTCCGGAATTTCCTTGCGGAAAGCCTTGGATATGATGGTCACCATGAAGGGGACGAAGATTCCCTACAGTGATATTCGGGAAGATGTAGGTAGAGGGATGGCACTATCGAAAAGTGTGGCGAAGTATGGTTGCCCTACCATTGCTGCCACTATATTAGAGGCGGGCGAAGCGTCGGGGACCTTGGTGGAAGCGTTGGCAATGATTCAAGGCTTGTATGAGGAAGAACGGAAGTTGCGACAACAGTGGATTTCCGCTTTGACCTACCCATCCTTTCTAGTGCTCTTGATGGGAGTCTTTGTGACGGTGGCGGTAGGCTTCATATTGCCGCAGTTTAAGGCTGTATTCGAGACGATGCAAATTGAATTGCCACCTTTTACGGCGGCCTTGTTTGCCGGTGGTACGTGGTTGCAACATTACGGACTCTATGTGGTGGGTTTGTTAGTAGTTGTGCTTGTATTACTTTGGAAGGTCTATGAACAAGAGGCAATCAAACTCTTTGTGCATCGCAAGATTTGGGTGTATATGCAAACCCGGGAGTGGCTTATATCCTACACGATGGTGCGCATGTGCCAGATTTGGAAATTGCTTATACAAAGTGGGATTCCCCTTTTACAGATGTTGACTATGACGGAGTCACTGTGGGGAAATCTATGGGCCTCTAAATTACAGCAAGATGTGAAAGAATATATTTCACAGGGGCACCGATTGACAGAATCCTTAGAAACTATGCAACTAGGTACTTCATTCTTACATGATTTGCTGCGGATTGGTGAAGAAACGGGGGACCTAGAAAGTATGTTACAACAAGGCTATATCTATTATCGGGGCATTCTAGATCGTACTATGAAACGAGGAGAACAATTACTAGAACCACTTGTGGTAGCAGTTATGCTGCCGATGTTTAATTCTATTTCAGCCATACAATAGGAGGAATAATGGAAGCAATTCGTCAACGTTTGTCTTTAGCACAACGAAAACAACAAGAAGGATTTACCTTAGTAGAATTAATGGTGGTTGTCGCCATTATCGCGATTTTAGCATCCTTGGCGATGCCTCAATTTTTAAATGCATCCAATAAAGCGAAGGAAGCTAAAATTAAATCCGATGTAACTACGATTTCTAATGCGGCCCAATTGTATATGATGGAACAATCTACTGATACAGTACCGACGGTAGATACATTGTACAAAGAAGGCTATTTGACAGAACATGTGAAAACACCTAAAGGTGGGGAATACACAGTAACTAGTGTACAAAATGAAGGTGGCAAAGGGAAACATATTGCAGTCACTGCAGCGGATGCTGAATAGGTACTAGAAGGAAGAGGGAATGATGGAATATGTGGTAGGAGGTATGGCTTGTATCTTCGGTGTAGCAAGCCTCTATCTCATCGTGTCTTGGTCATATATGAAAGCGCACATACCGTGGCTTATGTGGACCATAGTTCCTCATGTCATAGGAACAGTAGGGTTACAATATGCATACCAAATGGGCTGGATTGGCAATATCTATCAATTGGGACTACTTCATATGCTGGAGATTACACTCTTTTGGGGATCTACCATCGATAAGCTGTATTATATTCTTCCTGATGAAGGAGCAGTAATGATTTGTATATGTGGTTGTCTCTACCAATGGATAGGCCATAGTCTCGATGGGGATGTGTTGCGAAATACCCTCTGTATGGGTGGATTATGGTGGTCTTTGCGATACATGAGCCGTGGTGGCGTCGGACTGGGGGATGTTAAATGGTTAATGGCCATCAGCATTTGGTTAACGTCCCTGGAATGTCTGATCCTTTGTGGGCTTTCTTCTATGGTCGGCATAGTCTACAGTTGTATACATCGCTATACCGACCCTACCCATTCCTATATTCCCTTTGGCCCTTCTTTGAGTGTGGCTACCATGGTACTTCTCATCTATCCTGTTGCGAGGTATTTATGAGGACGGTGAAAGCAAACCCATGTGAAGGATTCTTACTAGTAGAAGTGCTCTTGTATGTCAGTATCTGCTCATTGATCATTGGTATGGTGTTACTGTTAAATACGCAGGAGCGAAAGGAATACTATGCGTTTGACCGAGAAGGGCGTTTAGTATTTGCCCATATGAAGCGGATGCAGATGGCAACTCTCTATGGAAAATTGCAAGTAGATGGCGGTGGCAATCGGATTGTATTGGAACGAAATAGGTATGGATATATTGATAGCCACAATACATTGGTGTATCGTCAGTTGCCGAAGTCCATGCATATAGAATATACAGGGGGACATCCTATCATCTGGTTTCATAAGGTGAAAGGGGTGGGACGCATCTATACACTGACTTTGGTGGATGATGTGATCCGCTATAAAAGAACTTTCATTTTTGCTAGGCAATCGGGTCGGATACGTTGGGAGGAATCAAAATTTTGAAAGTACAAGGAGAATCGGGATTTCTTTATCTTGATGTATTAGCGTCTTTATTGGTGATGACTCTGTTTTGCTCTCTTTTATATGTCATGATCATGAGCAGTGTTAAGCAATATGGTACTATGCTACAGGAAGACCAGACATTGCAAGCAATGATTTTATATATGGAAGAGGGAAAAGCAGATTGGATGCATCATAGATCGTTAGGAGAGGAGAACCTGCCCGATGTAGGAGATACTAGTTTTCACAGAGAAATCGTAGAAAGAGAAGATGGGCTCTATGTATTACAGGTCGTGGCCTATCGTCATGGGGAAGAAGTGCATCGGTTTAGAACGTATTTGTTAGATCCAGTACATCCCAAATAAATAACCTCAATAGATACGTATAGTGATAATCACAATAAGTAATGATAGTAGGTAATAGGGAGTGTTGTAAAACACCTATGAAGAGGTAAGCATAACTAGTATGTTGATCTATGGTGGAAGAAGAAAAACTAATAAGGTATGGAAAAGAAGAAGATTACACAAAAAGCAAGCTGGATTCATATTGGTGGAAGCCTTAGTGGGAAGTTTACTGTTGGTCATCATATTGACGGGATTTTTTCTGTTGACAGCCCATAGTGTCAAGTGGATTCATATGTTGCATCACCGTCATGAACTACTACTAGACGCCAGGTTTAGTCGTATTCAAGTGATGAATCGGTTGAAATACAGTGAGGTAGAACCACAAGTTGGCGTGGGTGGTATGGTACTCATAGGGCCCTACCAATGGCGTTTGAATCTATATCAAAATGCATTAGTTACTATGTTATCTGATGGACAACAACAAGAGATTACGGAAAAAGAGATTAGCCCTCATATTGGGAGGATCCGCGTATATCCTACCGGGGACACCATGTTTACAGCTCATAATAATGGACTCATCGAACTTCATTGGTATTCTGAAATAAAACCCTATTGGGAGCGTGAATCTCTTCGCCTGATGGAAGGCGGTCACCCTATCTATACGGTACATACTGGCATCTTGCCCTATGCAACGTATGTGAAGGGGATGCGCCAGAAAGAGAAGTGACTATGAAAGCATGGTTTGTATTACGGAAAAAGCAAGGCGGATTTATATCCTATATGATGCTCTTTCTAGGCATGGCTACGGTGGGCGTGTGGGCAGCTTGGCAGAGTACCATGGGGATTAGCTACCAAAGTATGGTAGATGAATATCGGTTAGTGCGTTGTCAGTATGGTATAGAGCGAGGCATTGCGGTAGGGACTCAAAGAGAGTACTTTCAAGAGCGTGAACATGAAATGACGGGTGGCGGTTCGCCAGTGTACGTACTGGAAGAAGAGGATGGGGAACGAATTGAAGCCATCTATTATAAGGAACGAGATGGTCAATATTGTTTGCGCATTATGTGCATCCATGTGGAATCGGACACCAATGTGAAAAAAGATGTACATATTAAGCCTATCTATAAAGACTCAAAGGTAGATTGTATAGAAGTGCTTACCATCGATTAATAGGAGGGAATATATGGAAACGAAACGAGTCATGTCCATCGCTGTTGGTCATGATGAAATAGTAGGAATCATCTGTTATATGCTAGAAGGAACGATGGTCATTGAAAATGTAGTATCCAAGCCTAGACGGGGGAAGATGTTAGAGGATGTGGAAGAGTTTTTCGGCCTCTATGGAGATGAACATTTGCCTATCAGTTGCGCCTTTGAAGGACCTATGCATGTGGTATGTATGGAAACGCCTAGAATGAATAAATTGGAACAATTTTTGTTTTCTCGACAAGAAGGGCAACGGCAGTTTGAGGATGGTGATGTAGAAATGGCCGTTGATTTTGCTACAAGACCGTATGGGAAGAACATGATTATGTTGATTGTTGCCTTAGAACGCAAGAAGGTGAGGGCTATGGCACGAGGGATTCAAAATGGAAATGGAGATATTCATCTTATCGACTATTGGACAGCTCCCTTGGTGCACAGCCGAGGCAAAGAGGAGTCTATGCTATTCATAGTAAGAGAAAAGGAAGGGGTCCGGGTGTCCTTGTGGTCTAGAACATTTTGTATAGCCCATCGATTGGTAACCGCTGACCCTGAAGCCGTTTTAGAGGCATGCCATACAGTACTAACAGAAGGCGAACCTTTTGAGATACCGCATCCGAAGGGAGCTGCTATCGTAGGGCTAGGCCCAAAAGGTGAGGAAACCTATGAAAATGTCTTACAAGAGTATGGCGCCCTAGAGCAAATTGATGTGCATGTAGTCGGTCAAGGTCATGACTATGATCCTACGAATATAGTTCATGAAATGGCTATGGGATTAGGAAAACGGTTGTGGGCCTATGCGGAACGATGCGAGTATTAACTTCATAGAACCGGACATACAGTGGACCTGTTGGTATATACGGTATAGAAATATCTGGTGGGGACTCCTAGTAGGATCTCTCCTAGGTTTGGTAGGGGCTGTTGCTGTTGGTACGTATATGTACATGACGTATCAAGATATGGCGGGGAAACTGATGGAAGTGCAATCTCATCACATAGATGCCACCGAGGCTCATCAGATGTATGAAAGCTATGTGAATCATAAGAAGACAGAAGAAGCTCCTAAATTTGGTAGTGTCCGAGATTGTATCTATCTGTTGGATGCTGCCAATCGATATCATGTGCAACTCATTGAGTGGTCCACTCTAGATCAATGGTATATTGAGGCACGGGGGAGTAATGAAAATGAATTGCATCAGTTTAGCGGGGCCTTAACGAAATTAGGGGGACAACGTCAGTATGATGAAGTGGTGGAAAAAGAACCCGGAACTACAATGTATCGCGCTCGAATTACAGGCACTGTGGAAGGCGCTGCCGGTGCCAAAAAGAAGTCTACTCACCAGCTTTAGTGCTTATCTACTTGTGATCTGTCTTGCTTTAGGAAGTGCCTATTATTATCAAGGGGAAAGTAAACGAATGGAGGCAGATATACAAGAAGAAACGGTGTTGCAAGAAGGAGAACAGGCATTTTTGAAAAGTGGAAACTTTCAATTTGTGAAAGGATTGGAGGAGGAAGTGTTAGATGTGGAGGGGATGTATCATGTGGTGGTAGGGTCCATAGCAGATACACCTCTCAGCATCGTAAGCACCCACAAGGAGGATGCTAGTATTGATATAGTATTACAAGGTACTACAATGGATATGTTGCAATGGATGGTGGGAACACAGAACAAACACCCTACCATCCGTTTTGAAATAGAAAAAATTATACATGCACAAGGTGTCACTCATTTTCAATGTAAGATTTCTGAAAATGCTAAAAAATAGTCGCTTTTGTTTGTCAAAGTATAGTCATATATAGTAAAATAAAGTAACAATTACTAATCCTTAGAAGATGAGACAGAACATACAATGAAAACGACTATCAAGCGAAATATTATCCTCATTGGATCCATGGGGAGTGGAAAAAGTCACTTAGGTCGAAACTTAGCCGATGCCAAGGGTTGGCAGTTTGTAGATACAGATCGGATGTTAGAAAAACGATTTAATATGTCTATTGCTGAGATTTTTAAGACTATAGGTGAAAAAGCATTTCGACGTGCTGAATTTGAAATTATAAAAAAAGTGGCTATGTACCATGAAGCGGTCATTTCCGTAGGGGGAAACTTTCCCGTAGAAATGCGCACACTTAGATATATGCAGAAATATTCTTTCATCATTGGCATTCGTGCCGCTCACTATCGAATTGTACATCGTGTGAATCGGTGGGTGGGGAAGCGACCAACTATGAATTATGATGATGTATCTGGTTATGTGGCATGGATGATGCGCAGATGGAGACCACTGTATCGTAAATGTGACCATGTCTTAGATACGACACATAGCCATACGAATGAGCTAGTGAGTAGCATCGACGAATCCATTCGATTAAAAGGGATATATTTTAAACGGCGAAAAGTACACCAAGGTGAATGATATGAAACGAATCGGTATATTAACAAGTGGTGGAGATGCACCAGGAATGAATGCAGTTATTCGTTCTGTAACAAGAAGTGCGATTTATGAAGGCCTCGATGTAGTTGGAATACAACGAGGCTTTTTGGGCGTTTTGGAAGGGGACTTTGTGCCTTTGACGAGACGCAGTGTTGGTAATATTGTCAATAAAGGGGGCACCATATTAAAGACATCTCGATGCCCTGAATTTAAAGAGCCTGCACAGCAACAGGTGGGGTATGACAATCTACTTCGTCACGGTATCGATGGATTGGTCGTAGTCGGTGGCGATGGTTCTATGTGTGGTGCTAGAGTGCTATCTGAGCTAGGCTTGCCGACAGTGACGATTCCTGGGACTATCGACAAAGATATGAATGGGACGGATTATACCATTGGTTTCGATACGGCCCTGAATACCATTATTGACGGTGTTAGCAAGATTCGTGATACCTCCACAGCCCATGATCGCGTAGCTATTGTGGAAGTGATGGGGCGCCATGCGGGACATATTGCAGTCTATGCGGGCGTAGCTTGCGGTGCAGAAGTAGTATTGACTCCTGAAGTGCCTATGACATTAGAGGAAGTCAAACAGTCCTTAGAAAATACAACGAAAAATGGAAAGAAAAATAGCATTATTGTTGTTGCGGAAGGTGCGTATAGTGCGTATGAAGTGGCGCAGTACATTAAGGAGCATACTACGTACTCTCCATCGGTGACCGTCATGGGCTATTTACAACGAGGTGGCTCTCCATCTGCCTATGATGCATTGATGGCAGCCCGTTTAGGGGAGGCCGCTGTGAAGGCTATGTTACGTGGATGTAAACACCATTTAATCGGAGTTCATTGCCATCAAATTAGTCCGATTGCTTACGAAACAGCAGAGGTATCAGCCTTTCCGTTGGATACGTCGCTATATCAATTAATTCGTATTTTAGGACAATAAATTGAAAGAGATGCGTGAGGAAAAGAAAACTGATAGGGGTTTTCTTTTCTTTTTATTGAAACACGCTTAGTAAGTATTATGTCATGGATTCTATGCGACATATGGTATGGAATATAAGAGGAGACACTATGTGGAAACAAAAGAAATTCTGGGCTATTGTAATAGCCATTGTACTCGTGGCTGTAGGAGGGTGGTTGTGGTTTGCAAAAGGGAACGAAAAAGAAACACCTAAATATACCACAGGGACTGTAACAAGGGGGAATATTTCCTCCACCATCAGCTCTACAGGCACAATCAACCCAGTTCGTTATGTAGACGTATCTACGAACATTCCTGGTAAATTGGAATCTGTGTTGGTGAAAGCAAATCAACGTGTATCGGCTGGTCAAGTCATCGCCACTATCGATTCACGTCAATTGCAAGCCTCTGTAGATAATGCAAGAGCTACTTTGAACCAAACTTCTACCGATTTAGAACGGTATCGCACATTAGTAGCACAAGGTGCTGTGTCACAACAAACCTATGATAATGCGTTGGCGGCCTACGAAAAGGCAAAAGCAAGTTATGACCAAGTGGTGGCAAATTTAACAGATAGTACCATTACGGCACCTATGGATGGAACGATTATTGGGGAACCTTTGAAAGCAGGACAAACCATTTCTACTGGTATTTCTACACAAATGATTATTGCTACGATTGCGGACTTATCTGATTTAGAAATTTACTTAACTGTGGATGAAACAGATATTGGTAATGTAAAAGAGGGAGCAAAGGTTGATTTCACCGTGGATGCGCACCCTGGTAAGACGTTCACAGGGACGGTAAAAAATATTTCCCTAGGCACGAAAGGCAATATGGGAACTACGAGTTCTTCCGTTGTGTATTATACAGTGCGCGTAGCGATTCCAGCGGGGGATGCAAGCAATTTCTTCCCAAGCATGACGGCTCGTGCTACCATTCATGGGGAAGAAAAACAAAATGTATTATTAGTACCATTGGCAGCGGTTCGCTCTGATAAAATAGGAGAATTTGTATATGTCATTAAAGACGGCAAACCAGTTCGGACAAGTGTGAAAACAGGTATGACTGGAGATTCCACTATCGAGATCGTGTCTGGTGTCGCAGAAGGTGATGAAATTGTCATCAGCGGTGATGTGGGAGAAACGAAAAAACAACAACAGAGGGGGCCATTCTAATGAGTATGCCTAAACAAGCGGTGATTACCTTAGAGGGCATCAAAAAAACATATGTGAATGGAAAATTAACAGTCCCCGTATTGCATGGCATTGACCTAGCTATCTACGAAGGGGAGTTTACTTCCATCATGGGCCCCTCAGGGTCTGGTAAGTCCACATTTATGAATATCTTAGGCTGTCTAGATAGACCTACGGAAGGGTCCTACCTTCTAGATGGACAAGAAGTGGCCCATCTGGATGATGATGAATTGGCTTACGTCCGCAACAAACGAATTGGTTTTGTGTTCCAAAGTTTTAATCTACTCCCTAAGCTGACGGCACTAGATAATGTAGCATTGCCGATGGTCTATGCAGGGGTCGCGAAACAGGAACGAAAAGAACGAGCTAGTAAGCTCTTAACAGAACTAGGTTTGGGGACGCGGTTAGACCATATGCCAGCAGAGTTATCTGGAGGTCAACGACAACGTGTAGCTATCGCTCGTGCCTTAGCAAACGATCCAGCAATTATTATGGCCGATGAGCCTACAGGTAATTTAGATTCAAAGGCCAGTCTTGATGTGATGCATATTTTCACAGAATTGTATCAACAAGGACGAACGATTATATTGGTTACTCATGAACCAGATATTGCGGAATATGCAGGTCGCAATGTAGTCCTCCGAGATGGACTCATCGTGGAAGATAGACAGAACTTTCATATGAAAGGATTGCAAGGAGGTGAGCCCCATGTATAAAGAAGGATTTCTCATGGCCTGGTCCTCACTGATTGCCAACAAGATGCGATCCTTGTTAACTATGTTGGGTATTATCATTGGGGTAGCCGCAGTGATTGCCCTCGTATCTATAGGATACGGGGTGCGCCAACAAATTACAGAATCTATTTCTAGTTTGGGCAGCAATCTATTGATGGTCTATCCAGGTCCACCTCGCACACCGGGGATGCGACCTGTGGCAGGGGCTAATAAAACCCTAAAAATGAGTGATTACGAAGCCATTTCCAAGATGGATACTGTAGACTCTGCCTCTCCTATTGCGGCGAATACCTACTTAGTGGTGTATATGAATAAAAACTGGACCACAACGGTGAATGGGGCAAATGCTAACTTACAATACGTCAACAATTGGACCTTGAAAGAGGGACGGTTCATTACGGATGCTCAAGTAGAGCGACGAGAACGGGTGGCAGTCATAGGTGCTACGGTGGCGAAAAATTTATTTAGTGATGAAGATCCTATCGGCAAAGATATTCGCATTCATAACAATCCATTTAAAATTATCGGGGTCCTTGAAGAAAAAGGGTCAGGATCCTTTGGCAATGACCAAGATGATATGATTGTTGTACCATATACAACGATGATGGAACGTGTGATGGGTGTAGATTATTTACGCACCATTTTAATTAAAGCTAAAGAAGGTCAAAGCTTAGAACGCGTACAAGCAGATATTGAAAATATCATTCGTGTTCGCCACGGCATTAAAAATCCAGAGTTAGATGATTTCAATG
>CAUUJQ010000007.1:0-14205 GCA_963545445.1 uncultured Veillonella sp.
AGAAGGATTAGTGCCATTGATGATGTTGCGCTCCTCGGTGCCGTATTATAAGCCGGCGGAGAAATTTCACGGCACTGCCTACTATTATGGAGATTATGCGGCATCCATCCCGTATTACACGGATGTGGTACCATTGCGCATTTCAACGGGCCTTGTGAAAGTAACCACACAAGAGACGCCAACGGTAGACAAAGGGGATGTGCCAAAGCCCGAAGGGCGTAGTGAAAAGTGGAACGGCAAAAATGTGATGCCACAAATTAGCGGAGAGGACTTTGTAAAACGAGTGAAGTCTGGGGAACCGACCTTAGTATTCGTCAATAAAGAATCCGCTAAAGATATAGAAACATCGGAAGTAAGTCCGTATTTACATCGTGTCTATGAAAGTGAAAAAGTCGTTGTGTTCCAATCGAACTAGAGGTGTACTATGAAGGTGGAAACATTTATAAAAGGGCTGCAACGGTTTTCTGCGCCTCAAGTTTTTAATCCTTGGCATGACTATGATGAGCGATATGATGCTAGCCGGCGAGGAAGCTCTGTGCGGCGTCATCAGTTGCAGGCCTATTTAGAAGAACGATTGAACAGAGCAAAAATCATCATGATCGCGGAAGCCGTGGGGTACCAAGGAGGTCGCTTTACAGGCATTGCCATGACCTGTGAACGAATGCTCTTAGGACATCACTCCAGTGTGACACCGAATATGGTGTTTACAGGGGTATCTCCGAAGCGAACTAGTCGCGCAGACAGCGAGTATATCACAAAGCAGACGCAACGAGAGTTAGGGTTTAATGAACCCACCGATTCCGTGGTATGGAAGGCCATTCTAGAAGCGAACATCGATCCTTATGAAGTAGTGTTGTGGAATATCTTTCCCTTTCATCCCTTCAAAGGGCAAGATGGGTTGACGAATCGTACGCCTACCCAAGACGAGTTAGACCAAGGTTGGACCTATACGAAGCAATTGTTGGGACTATTTCCTAAAGCCCATGTGTTAGGCATAGGTCAGAAATCTAGCCTCACCTTAGAAGCCTATGGTGTAGATGTGAAAGCTACCTTGCGACACCCTGCCAATGGGGGTGCTGGTTTGTATAAAAGACAATTTCATGAGTTTGCCAATTCTATAAGATAATATGTAGCTATGGTTGCCGTGAGATGGACTGCACGAGTTGGTACGCAGTACATACATGCATAGAAACGTAAACATATAGAAGCATAGAAATGTAAACATATAGAAGCATAGATGAGAGACATAGTTACGTAAGAAACATAGCTACATAAGCAAAGGACCGCTGATTGAGGAAAATCAGCGGTCCTTTTTGGGAGTTATAATGTTTTAGAAGTTATAGTGATTGTAATACTTGTAGCACATAGTCTAATTCTTCCAATGTATGGGAAGCTGTGACTGTGAGCCGTAAACGGCCTGTATTTAAAGGCACCGTAGGGGGCCTGATGGCACTTAATATAATGCCTTTCTCTTCACAATATTGACTAGCTTTTACCGTGGCCTCGTTAGACCCAATAATAATCGGAAAAATAGGAGTTTCATCGGTACTAGGGATACCTAGCTTTGTTAACCCTTCATGCATAGACTTTGTGTTGCGCTGCAATCGGCCATAGATAGTTGGGTCTGTGTGTAAGATTTCCAAAGCCCCCAAGCTAGCGCCTATATCAGCGGGTGATAAGGCAGTGGCAAAAATGAAGGGACGACTGTGGTTGATGATGTACTGAATGAGAGTGCGCTCCCCACAGACGTAACCGCCGATGGAACCAAGGGCTTTACTCATGGTACCGGTCGTAATGATGCGGGGGCTTTCACAGTGAAAGTGATGAGCTGTGCCACGGCCGTCGCCGATGACCCCAGTGGCATGGGCATCATCTACGATGAGAAGGGCATCGTAACGCTCCGCTAAGTCTAGTAGCTCAGGTAGAGGTGCGATGTCGCCATCCATGCTAAAGACCCCGTCAGTGATGATACAACGCATCGGTGCCGATTGCGCTTGTTGCAACAGGGTCTCCAAGGTCTGCACATCGCCATGAGGATAGACTTGTACAGTAGCACCACTGAGACGACAACCGTCGATGAGGCTAGCGTGGTTCAGGGCATCGCTAAAAATGACATCTCCTTTGTGGAGTAGGGCGGAAATGGTCCCTAAATTTGCCATAAATCCGGCCGTGAAAGTCAATGCAGAGGGCGCCTCTTTCCACTGGGCCAACCGAGATTCTAGTTCCTCGAAGAGAGGAAAAGAGCCCGATGTGAGACGAGCCCCACCAGACCCTGTACCATAGTCTGTGATGGCTTGTCGGGCACGTTCCTGAACATGGGGATGATGGGTTAAGCCCAAATAATTGTTGGATGCCATCATAAGATACGTAGAGCCCTTGTAGGATACATGGGTGGCATCGATGGGATGGTAGGTGCGAGGCTCGCGCAATTGCGATTCAACTTGGCGCTGTGCCAAGGCACTTTCATAGCGATTATACATACTGACATCCTTTCGTGCTCACCCAAGTGGGGGTACTACTTAAATACTGAATGAGTTCCTCGAAATTTGTATGAGAATCTACGAAAAAGGCGCGACCTCCAATAGGACTGCCGAAGGGTTTCATAAGATTCAACCGATGATAGATGTGACCATAGGAGACGTAGCCCGTTGTGTAGTCTGGATCATCAGACCAACAAAGTTCACCTAGCACATAGGTCGATGCCAATACTTTGCTAGCGAGAATGAGGGCCTCTCTTGAGTGCATGGAGGAACAACCATAATGCTCCAAATGGTGGTGAATATCAGCATCTATCTCTGCATCCATGCGAGAAACGCGTACCGTTTCAGGATAGACGTCACCGGTGGCGGCATTGACTAACCAAGCGCCACTTACACTTTGTGTGTTTTCTTGTAATTTCACGAAAGCCCTTTTAATGGCTTTATTCGATATATGCGCACTAGCTAACAGACGACTAGCCTCTGTGTGGGCCTCCTCAATAGAGTTAGTTTCCGTAGTGCGAACCGTAAGGGCCGGTACTTTCACGACAGAGTCGTCGGGAATCTCATCGATTTGTAAGTTAATGAAATCTGGTTTCCCTTTGCTGTGGTGTAGAGCACGTTGTAAAAATTCTTCGGAAATACGACACAAGTCCGATTCAGAAACGAGACGTTCTGCACCAGAGATATGAGAACCTCCTTGTTCATGGGGGCCGCCTTGAGCAGCTCGCATGCGAATGCTGTAGACCATGGTACTATCCTTTGTTTGCTGTATTAGCTACTTTGGCAGGCGCTAATTGTGGTAAACGACGGAAAATATTCACGAAGATAGGGCTCACAATAACTGTGAAAATCATACCTGGGATGGCTGCGATGAGCATAGGAATGACCATTTTGCCAAAGGAAAGACCGATGGTAATCCGCGCGATAGCAGAGGCAATAGGACCGGAGATCAAGATGGACCACATGCGGTTTTTACCAATCCACAAAATGAAGCCTACGATGAGGCGGAACTGCATGGCAATGGCTACGTTGAGCAAATTTTGTGTACCTAGTACGAGGCCAATGGCGCTAGACAAACAACCGCAGATGATGTATTTGCGGAATCCAAAGGCTGCACAAATAGCGACTGCTAGAGGGGCGGATAATTGGAATTCTACACCAGGGATGATGTTGGGAATTTTCATGCCTCCTAAAATTGTCATCATAGCCGTTAAGATACCGATTTCGGCAATGGCGCGAATACTTACTGATTTCATAACATACCTCCTAATTGTAAACTTAGAAAAACTTTACTTCGTTTACATTATAAAACTAGATTGCAGGAAGTGCAATATTGAATTGCAAAATTTTACCCTTTCATTCACGGCGCCTTAGTTGCTTAGTAAGGAAAATCTATAGTATAATTAAGATACTTATTTAGATCGGCTCATGAACCAATAGGGTTCCCAAAACTTTCACAGTAGAAGTATATACGGAAGGTATATGCTTTGCTGTGTATGAGAATGTGACATAGATAGTGAGAAAAGTTTCTCACACTGTTTTGCTATACCAATTAAGATAGGAATAGATATCTATTTGTGCTTACATGCCGATACATGCTGAACCATCGTTGATGGGAGTAGATAGTCATGGACTATGGTAGTATGTATAGACAGTACGAACCTAGTCCCGTAGGAGGAAATTTTGAACATACAGGAAGAAAAAACAATGGCTGCACCAATCGGTGAAGCAACACAACAAAGACAACGACCAACCACACGTACACGCCGTACGACAGGGCAAAATCGTCGACCAGCTGTAAAAACAGAGGGGGAACAACGGGAACGGACACAACGCCCACGCGTGCAAGGTGAAGGGGGAGATCGCCGTCAGTCGAATCGTGGTCCACGCAGACCGCAACGGACAAATACAAATGTAGAAAAACATGAACAAACACCACGCCCTCATGTACGAAAAGATAAATTACAAATCATTCCATTAGGTGGATTGGGTGAAATCGGTAAAAATATGACTATCTTCCAATATGGTGATGATATCGTTGTATTAGATGCAGGGTTGGCGTTCCCAGAAAATGATATGTTAGGGGTAGATATTGTCATCCCAGACATGACATACTTAATCGAAAACAAAGATAAAGTGCGAGCCGTAGTGATTACCCATGGTCATGAGGACCATATTGGTTCCTTGGCATATTTGCTAAAAGAAGTCAATGTACCGGTCTATGCGACCAACCTTGTGTGCGGCTTGATCGAAGGTAAATTAAAAGAACATCACGTAAAAGCTAACAAGTTGCAAATTGTCAAAGCTGGTGACGAATTTAGAGTGGGCTGTTTCAAAGTGGGCTTTATCCAAACAAACCACTCCATTCCAGATGCGTGTGCGATCTTCTTGGAAACACCAGTAGGTACCGTAGTACATACGGGGGACTTCAAAGTGGACCAAACACCAGTGGATGGCAAATTGATGGACGTTCACAAATTTGCTGAGCTTGGTAACAAAGGCGTATTAGCCTTGATGTCGGACTCCACGAACGTTGAGAAACCTGGCTTTACCCCATCTGAAAGCACGGTAGGACCAGCGATTATGCGCGCCGTAGCAGAAGCAACTGGCCGTGTTATTTTGGCGACCTTTGCATCTAACGTATCTCGTTTGCAACAAGCGATTGATGCAGCGGTGGCTACAAAACGTAAAGTAGTCGTATTAGGTCGCTCCATGGTGAATGTTACAGAAATTGCCCAAGAACGGGGCTACTTAACTGTCCCAGAAGGTATGATTATTGGCGACGATGAAATGAATCGTTATCGTGCTGATGAAATTATGATTTTGACAACAGGATCCCAAGGGGAGCCGATGGCGGGCTTGTCTCGTATGTCTACGAACAATCACCGCACCGTAGAGATTACACCGAATGATACAGTCATCATCTCCGCGACGCCAATTCCAGGCAATGAGGCCGCTGTAGGTCGTACCATCGACAACTTGTTGCGTCAAGGCGCTCATGTGGTATATGGTAAAGATCGTGGTATCCACGTATCTGGTCACGGTAGCCAAGAAGATTTGAAAACGATGCTAAACTTAGTACGTCCTAAATTCTTTATCCCTGTTCACGGCGAATACCGTATGTTGAAAAAACATGGTGAATTAGCAGTATCCATGGGTATTGTGAAACCTAGTAATGTATTAGTAGGCGACAATGGACAAATTTTTGAGTTTACTACACGGACAGGTCGTTTAGCAGGTCGTGTGCCAGCTGGCAAAGTCTTTGTGGATGGCCTTGGCGTAGGTGATGTGGGTAACATTGTAATTCGTGACCGCCAGCAATTGGCACAAGAAGGTATGGTGGTTGTAGTGATGGCTATGGATCGAGCATCCGGCACCATCGTAGCAGGGCCAGATATGTTATCTCGTGGTTTCGTCTATGTACGCGATGCAGAAGAATTGTTGAGCGAAGCACAACGTCGTTTAGATGCAACGATTGAAAAATGTGAAATCGAACGCATTAAAGATTGGACGACAATCAAAACTATGGTGCGCGACACATTGGGTAAATTCTTCTATGAAAAAACTCGTCGCCGTCCAATGATTTTGCCAATCATTCAAGACGTATAATAAAAATATGGTATAATAGACATGTGACTCTCGTCATGTGTCTATTTCTTTTACCTAGACTATGAGAGGGTCTATATGGCTACAAATCGTAATATGTAATGGAGTAAATTATGAATTATACAAGTACTCGTTCCGTTGTGGAATCAGGTATCTTAACGGCATTGATGATCGTCTTTGCCATGATTGGACTTAGCGTACCGATGCTGGGATTCTTTGGATCCATCTTGGTGCCTATGACCATTGCCGTAGTTGGCGTACGTCATGGGTTTCGATGGAGTATTTTATCCGTTGTATCCGCAGTAATTGCCATCGCTTTTTTACTGGGTCCTTTAACAGCGCTCATCGAAGGCGGTGTATTTGGGGTGATTGGCATCCTTATTGGCTATGGGTTACGAAACCAATGGTCGGTATCTCGGTTGCTCATCTTTCCTGCGATTGTGTTGATGTTGGCAGTGGTAGTACAGTTTTGGGCATCCGCATGGGTGATGCATCTAGATCCGGCACAGATGTGGACGTCCTTGGGAGAACAGTTGGAAGAAACGATGCGTGACATGTATGCGAATCAAGGACTTTCAGAAGAACAAATCGGAGTGGCCATGGATTCCTTACAAGACCAATTGAGCATTATGAAGAAGGTCTTGGTGGCAGGATTGTTCTGCTCGGGCATTGCCATTTCCTATATCATTAATTATCTCACTCGACTTGTGTTAGGTCGCATCGGGACTTACGAGATTCCTGAAATCCCTACCATTCAAGGGTGGCGCATTCCAGATTGGGCGCTCCATATCTTTTTAGTAGGTGTCATTTCTTATTTTGTGAAACAATATGTACCATTCCTTGAATATATAGGCTATAATTTGATGTATTTAGGTGGTATAATGCTATTTATACGAGGTATTTCTTGTATTTGGCGTATTAGTAAAAGTTACACCTCATCTCGCCTAGTGCGTTGGATTGTACTGGCTATCTTTATAGCTATGTCACAGTCGGCGGCCATTTTGGGAGCTCTTGATGTAGTATTACGAATAGAGGATAAGTGGAAACGGCGAAGTGAGTAGAGCCAGAGGAGGTAGTATGGGGATACAAACTGAATATAGTTCGGTTGAAATAACTGCTGCTGTTCTGATTCTTATATTATTGGGTATTATTGCCTATCTGAACTGGCAGTTAGCTATGTTGTGTGGGATTGTGGTGTTTGCCTCTTATATGTATGTATGGCGCACCATCCGCAGAGGCCATCATTTACGACGAGCTCAATTTGATCGTATGGCAAAAGGGATTACACAGGCCTCTACCTTTGCCTTGCAAAATTTACCAGTAGGTATCGTAATTATCGATGAAAATAATAAGATTTGTTGGAGCAACAGTGTCTTTAAGGCTTGGGTTCCTAGCAGGAACTCCGATAAAACGATGAAACTCAGTGGGTTTATACCGACATTGCGAATCGATAAATATTGGGGGAAATCTGGTTTCTTTCATGAAGCCATTGATGGTAAATATTATCGCGTCCTGTACAAAACATTGGCGGCACCGAAATCGCAATATTCTGATGTAGATAGTGATGAATTAGAACAGTACATGGCTTTTTACTTTGATGATATTACAGAGATTCAAGTAGAAAGAAATCAAGCCTTGTCGATGGTGCCAGCCTTTGGGTTTATTACTATGGACAATATTGAAGATTTGCGGACAGGCCTCAGCGATATTGAATACACGCAATTGTGGTCAGATATGAACAGATTGATCGTCACAGAAATTGACCAACATGATGGGTTCATTCGAAATGCTACAGAGGATACGTATTCTTTCAGTATTAGCAAGGCAGAAATGCTGAATATGATGGAGAAGAAATTTAATCTATTGGATAAAATTCGTGCGTTGACTACGTCGAAGCATATTCCGCCGACCATCAGCATGGGTATCGCTTTGACTACGGATACTGTGAAAGCGCAAGGGGAAAAGGCAAAATCTGCCTTGGAAATCGCATTGGGCCGTGGTGGAGACCAAGTCTGCGTATACATTGGAGAAGAAGTGAAATTCTTCGGTGGTAAAACATCGGGGAATGAAAAGAATACAAGGGTGCGAGCACGGGTTGTGTCCCAAGCTTTGCATGAGATTATGCTGGATTCTGACCGCGTTCTCGTCATGGGTCATGATCGGGAAGATTATGATAGCATCGGTGCCTCCGTTGGGGTGGCGGCAATGGCAAGGGCCCTCAACAAGCCAGTACATATTGCGCTCAGTGCTAATCCAACAGCGGTTCGCAAGTTGGTAGAAGTCATGGTAGAACATGAAGATTTCCAAGGCATGATTATCGATGAAGAAGAGGCAACACAATTCGTTACAGACAATACAGTGGTCATCGTTACTGATGTACACCGTTCTGAAATGGTAGCGGCCCCAGCAGCGTTAAAAAAATCTACGAGAAGAGTGGTTATTGATCATCATCGACGGGGGTCGGACTTTATCGAATCTCCTATATTGACATATTTAGAGCCAGCTACATCATCTACGAGCGAATTGGTGACGGAGTTGATTCAATATTTCCCTGATCATGTAGCGATTAAGCCTATCGAGGCGAGCGCTCTCTATGCGGGAATTGTGGTGGATACGAAAAACTTTGTAGTACAAACAGGGGCTCGTACTTTTGAGGCGGCCTCGTTCTTGCGTAGATCTGGAGCGGATGTGTCCGTAGTACGCCATTTATTTATGGATAACTTTGAGGGTATGCGAATGCGCTCTGCTATGTTGGCATCAGCAGAAGAAATTGCGCATATGGCTTTCACAGAAGCACCAGAAGAGGCGAAGAATGCCATGGTTATCGCAGCACAAACGGGGGATAAATTGATTACCCTAGAAGGCATTGAGGCTAGTTTTGTGTTCTATGTATTACCGGATGGTGGCATTGGTGTCAGTGCCAGATCCCAAGGTAAATTGAATGTACAAGTAATTATGGAAGCTGTCGGCGGCGGCGGTCATCGCACAGTGGCGGGTGCTCAGATTTATAATAAATCTATGAAAGAGGCGCGTCAGTGGGTGACAAGTGTTGCTGTTTCATATATGACAGAATTGGAAGAATCTAAGGAGGAATAATAATGAAAGTCATTTTATTAGAAGATGTAAAAAAAGTAGGTAAAAAAGGGGAAATCGTAGAAGTATCTGAAGCATACGGTCGCAATGTGCTGATTAAAAAAGGTGTGGGCTTAGAAGGAACGCCACAAAATTTGAACAATGCAAAACAAAAATTAGGGGCACAAGCGCATAAAAAACAAGTAGACTCCGATGAAGCTACCGTATTGGCTAGCCAATTGTCCAAAGTATCTGTTACCATCCCAGTAAAAATGGGCGATGGTGGTCGCGTATTTGGCTCCGTTACAGGTAAAGATATTTCTGATGCATTGCAAGCGCAAGTAAAAGTTGATGTAGATAAAAAGAAAATTGACTTAAAAGAGCCAATCAAAACATTGGGTACTCATGAAGTATTGATTCGAGTGCATCCAGAAATTACAGCTACTATTACTGTCAATGTAGTAGAAGGTTAATCAAAGAGGGGCTAAGCCCCTCTTTTTTGCGTATAGGAGAGATAGTATGGAAGGACGCATACCACCCCATAGTATAGAAGCAGAACGGGCTGTATTAGGGGCGATTTTACTGAATGAGGAAGCTTATGAAACGGTAAGTACCATTGTGCAACCTAGCGATTTTTACAGCGACCATCACCGCATTATTTATGAAGCCTTAATGACGATTGTGAATAAAAATCGACGAGCTGACTATATCCTGTTAACAGAAGAGTTAAAACGTTTGCAGAAGTTGGATGCCGTAGGCGGTATTATATATATTACGTCGCTCACATCGGACATGTTAGACGTGTATAATGTAGAAGAACATGCAAAAATTGTCAGAGATAAGGCGCAACTTCGTAAATTGATTCATGTAGCGAACTCCCTAGAATCTATGGCATACCGTGAAGAAGAAGAAACGGAAGACATTGTGAACCGCGCTGAGCAAATGGTACTCGATGTGAGTGGTGCTACCCGATCGGAATCGTCTTTCAGTTCCATGGAAATGGTCATGCAAGAAACATTGAATCGCATCAGTGAGCTGCAACAATATAAGGGAATTTTGACAGGTGTATCTACGGGATTCAAGGATTTAGATACAATGACTAGCGGACTGCAAAAATCGGACTTGATCTTAGTGGCAGCTCGTCCATCTATGGGTAAGACCGCATTTACTCTTAATATTGCCCAAAATGTGGCTATGAAATCTAGAAAAAATGTAGCCTTCTTTTCCCTAGAAATGTCGAAAAGCCAGCTAGTAGCCCGTGTATTAGCGTCGGTAGCGGGCATCGATTCAAAACGGATACGGAATGGACAACTCAGCACAGAAGATTGGGATAAAGTGGGCGCTGTTTTGGATGATTTATCAGAGGCCCCATTATATATTGATGATACATCGGGGTTGACGCCGCAATTGATGAAGAAAAAGTTGCGCCGTTTAATTCAAGACCGTGGGGAATTGGGGCTTATTGTAGTGGACTATATTCAGCTCATGGAAAATGGTGGTAAAAAAGTGGCAGATAACCGTCAACAAGAGGTGTCGGCCATTTCCCGTCAGTTGAAAATTATGGCTAGAGAATTTAATGTGCCATTAATTGCCTTGTCCCAGTTGAGCCGTGGTGTTGAAAGTCGAGCTGATAAAACGCCGATGTTGAGTGACTTGAGAGAGTCTGGTTCCTTGGAACAGGATGCGGATATCGTAGCCTTTTTGAATCGTGAAAACTACCAAGATACAGAGGACACCAGCGATGGTGTAGAAACGCAAGTCATTATTCGAAAACATCGTAATGGTGAATTAGGAGTTGTGCGCTTGTGGTTCGAAGGTGCCTACACTCGATTTAGGGATGTAGCGTATCGAGATGATGATCCAGGTATGTAAGCATACATACAACTCATGGTTATCATTGTATATGTAATAACCGCGTTGGTATCGATGGTTGTCGATAAGGAAGAACGAAAAACATAGATTCGCATTGACTTTGTTCGATATAGCTATTCAGGAACATGAAAGAATGATGAAGAAGATAGGTTAAGTATAACTAAAAGTAATGATTGCTTGAAGCCTATAGAATAGCTACTTTCATGGAAGCAAAAGAGAATAATCAGGTGGATTCTCTCTTAACTATGCATATATGATAAGGCAAAAATGCCGATAACTGTGGGATTTCTATTCCATGTGGTGTACATGTGTGCTATAATTTACGTATCAAGAGTAGTGACAATTTATTGAGGAGTACTACGAGTTGTCACAAGTATTTTTATGGTTAGGGAAAGAGGTTTTAACGATGGGAAATTTTGTTTACATCCAAGAAGAAAAACTTAACGCATTCTGTCAAGACGCATTCGAAGGATTTGGTTTCACTCCTGAAGAAGCAGGTATCATTAAAGACGTTTTGATGATGTCCGACATGTATGGTATCCAATCCCACGGTATGCAACGTGTAGTTCGTTACCACAAAGGTATCGAAAAAGGTCTTATCGACATCAATGCAAAACCAGAAGTTGTTTTCGAAACTCCAGTATCTGCAGTTATCGAAGGTCATGATGCAATGGGTCAATTAGTTGGTCACTTTGCAATGGAATTAGCTATTAAAAAAGCTAAAGAAACAGGCGTTGGTATCGTATCCGCTCGTAACTCTAACCACTATGGTATCGCTGGTTACTATGCTGATCTTGCTTTAAAAGAAGGCTTAATTGGTTTCTCTTGCACTAACTCTGAAGCAATCATGGTTCCTACATTTGCTCGTAAAGCAATGCTTGGTTCCAACCCAATCGCTTTCGCAATGCCAGCTGAACCATACAACTTCTTCTTCGACGCTTCTACAACAGTAGTAACTCGTGGTAAATTAGAAATGTACAATAAATTAGGTAAAGAATTACCTAACGGTTGGGCATTAAATAAAGACGGTAAAGCATCTCAAAATGCTGCAGAAGTATTAGGCAATATCTCCGATCACGTTGGTGGCGGTATCATGCCTTTAGGTGGCAACACTGAACAATTAGGTTCCCACAAAGGTTATGGTTACGGTATGCTTTGCGAAATCTTCGCATCTATCTTCTCTCAAGGTGGTACATCCAATAAATGTATGACTGGTGGCCGTTCCAACATTTGTCATGGTTTCATGGCTATCAACCCAGCAATCTTCGGTAACCCAGAAGAAGTTAAAAAACATTTCTCCACATTCTTGCAAGAACTTCGTGAAGCTCCTAAAGCTGAAGGCGCTGACCGCATCTACACTCATGGTGAAAAAGAAGCTGAAGCTATCGAAGTTTGCCGTAAAGAAGGTATCCCAGTTATCGACAAAACTGTGGCAGAATTGTTCGACGTATGTAACTTGTTGAAATTGGATCCTAAAAAATACTTCGGCGATTATGAACCACCTAAAGCAGTTGCTTCCAACTACTAATTAGCAGTTCAAGAGCTGACAATTACAGATCTTTATCGATGCAGAATCAGTAGTTTTGTATCCCTAAGGAATACTTCTTAGAGACTGGTAACAGTCAACATCTTAGAACATATGAGAGAGGGAATCTGTGGATTTCCTCTCTCTTTGTTTATATCACACTGTACGTATGCTAGAATTTGAATTACAGTGATTCACACTATAGAAAGGGATTGTTAATATGGATATATTTTTAGCAGTCTTGCCGATCCTATGGCTTATCGTAGCGTTGGCAATTTTAAAAATGCCAGCATGGAAAGCATGTTTGGCAGCAGCAATTGGTACATACATTTTGGCAGTTTTCTATTATGGAGAAAATGCTTATATCATGTATACAGGGGCTATGGAAGGTGTAGCTCTTGCAGTTTGGCCAATTCTTTTGGTTATTACAGCAGCGATTTTTACATACCAATTAGTAGTTCATACTAAAGCGATGGACACAATCAAAATCATGTTATCTTCCGTAACTAGTGATATGCGTATTTTAGCATTATTATTAGCTTGGGGCTTTGGTAACTTTATGGAAGGTATGGCTGGTTTCGGTACAGCCGTTGCGATTCCGGCAGCGATGATGGTAGCAGTAGGCTTCGACCCATTGAAATCTATCTTGGCTTGCTTAGTAGCAAACTCCGTACCAACTACATTTGGTTCTATTGCAATTCCAACTACAACATTGGCATCTTTGACTGGTTTGCAACCAGCTGAATTAGGTACATTCATTGCAGCACAATTATTCATTTTAAATGTGGTGACTCCACTCTTTATTGTCGGTATTATCGCTGGTGGCGTGAAAGCCATTAAGGGTGTATTTATTCAAACTATTATTGCTGGTTTTGCATTAGCTATTCCTGAGTTATTAATCAACATGTATGCAGGTGGTCCAGAACTTGCTGTTATGGGCTCATCCATTGTCATCATGGCTGTTATTATCGCTATTGCAAAAATTATGCCTGTTAACGATCCAGAATATAAAGTGGATATGGGTGCTAAAAAAGTATCGGCTAAAGAAGGCTTGATTGCCGCATCTCCATTTATCTTAATCTTTATCTTGTTAATCGGTACATCCAAATTAGTACCACCTGTATATAATGCATTGATGGTATTTAAAACGTCTGTACCTATTCACGCTGGTGTGAATGCAAAACCTTATATATTTGTGTGGATTGCAACTCCTGGCATTATGATCTTTATCTCTGCTTTAATTGGTGGATTCATTCAAAAAGCGGGGCTTGGCACTCAAAAATATGTATTAACAAATACATTAAAAACATTAAAATTAACATATGTAACAATCATTTCTGTAGTTGTAACAGCTAAATTGATGACATACTCCGGTATGACTGGTATGATTGCGAATGCCTTGGTAGCTGCCACAGGTAGTCTATATCCTGCATTTGCGCCTGTAATTGGTGCGTTAGGTGCCTTCTTAACAGGTTCCGGTACAAATGCGAACGTATTGTTCGGACCATTGCAGACAGCAGCGGCTCATCAATTGACTCCTGGTCATGATACATTAGCATTGTGGTTGGCAGCAACTAACTCTGGTTCCGCTGGTGTTGGTAAAATGTTCTCCCCACAAAGTATTGCGATTGCCATCGGTGCCGTAGGTCC
>CAUUJQ010000008.1:0-13450 GCA_963545445.1 uncultured Veillonella sp.
TCTGTTTCGTTTGCGTTGGAAAAATCATAGTCTTCACCACTGCCCTCCGGCAATACATCTACTTGACTATAATCACGAATCGTCATAGCTGCATAAGGGTCTACAGGTCCACTGTTTTTCGTCGAATCTTCAAGCTCTACCATATCCATAGCTCGGTTCAAATCCTTTGACGTCCCCTCTTGTTGCACCATGTCTAGGAACTCATCGGAACTCACTTCACTCACCAGCGTATCCATGTCTTCAACCACTGATGGATCCTTCTGCGCTTCTATGGTTTGCAATTGACCTCGTCGTAAAAATCGATTCATTCTCTTGCCCCTTTCACTAAACTCACTCTATCATATATATTGTACCACTGGGGCCGACGCTTTCACAATATAGGAATAGCTATGACAGCTCCTAATTAGGACCTATACTGAAAGAAGACCCCTGCTCATGGCAAGGGTCCTCTTGTATAGTAGTATGTATAGTTAGTTGTATAGTGTAAGTCATGTCAGGATAGGAATCACATATAGGGAATGTGATTGTGTGAAAGTTCTTTGTTACTCCTAGGAGTTAGCCCAAAGTAGCTCGTAAGAACCACAATTGTTTTTCATAGTAAGCGATGTGGTCTTCCATGATAGCCACTAATCCAAAGTTACCTTCTTCATCAGCTGCTTCGCGGATCGCACGAGCTTCTTTGTTCAACAATTCGAAATCTCCTACTAAGAAGTTATATACTTGCTCTACGGAGAATTTGTTGCCTGGTTCTTCTTTCAAAGAGGCAATTTCCAAATATTTAGCCACATGTACTACAGGTTCTTCACCTTGCATTTTTACATGTTCAGCCACTGCATCATAATAGTCGAATGCCACATCGTAGACTTCTTCTAAATATTTGTGAGCTGGCACAAATTGAGATCCTACTACATTAAAATGGAAATTGTGAAGTTTAATGTTCCAAATTGCTAAGTTTGCAATATATTGGTTAACTGCTTGTAAGTTTTTCATAGCTTTTTCTCCTTTTCTTTAGTTTTCTTGCTAATCATTCTGATTAGCAATTAATAATTATTATTTATTATGTACATATCTTAACACAGTATATTAGAAAATGCAATAGTTTTTCATATAGTTTATCGAAATATTTGAATATAAAAAGTTCCCGTTACCTATAACGTAACGAGAACTTATATTATTTATCATTCACTTTTCTTAATAAACCCTTGTGTAGCACTGTACAAGCAGAACCATACAAAGAAACTAGCCCCTGTAATGATCAGGTACATCGTATCTGTTAATTCCCCCGATCGATACATAGCCAAGGTATAAAAGAAAGCTGTCATGGTCATCAGAATGTAGGACAATACATAGCGCATGCCTCGTTCTACATCTTCATCAGTGAACATCTCTTTCTTAAAGCGCATCCAATAGATACCACATAATACCAAGCCGCCTAACATATTGGCTGCGAGTAAACTCATATCCGCCCGTCCATTAAAGAACCAGCACAACGCCAAATGGTTGATGAACAGCATCCACTTGATCATGGTGGTCAAACGAGCTGTCGTAATCGTTGGCTGTGGTTGTGATTGATGTTGTTTTCGTTTCTTTCCTTTTCCCATAGAATCCTCTCTATCTAATCGACTACCTATGTCCTAGAATAATACGTGAGATGTATAAATCAAGCGCAAGGCTAAGATACCAACCCCGATAGACAAACCAATGAGGATTGTTTTTGCCCGCAATCGTTTGGCAATGAAAGCCCCTAATTGTCCGCCCAATAAAGCACCAATACCACAAGGGATCGCCACTTCAAAATGGATATGTCCGCTCAAGAAGTGCGTCAATGTCCCTACTGATGTAGAGGTAGCCAAGATAAAATGGCTAGTAGCTGTGGCCATATGCGTAGGGAATCCCATGATATAAATAAGGGCTGGCACGTGAATCAATCCACCGCCGATACCAAATAGACTGGATAAGAACCCTACCACTACGCTAATGATAACACCTACTACTTTATTATAAGTCAGTTCTTCTAACTGCAAGGATTCTTCTTTTCGCTCCCCTTTTCGCATGTTTTTGTAGCCAATAAAGCCAGACATGATGAGCAAGAAGGAGCCAAACCAGAATCGGAATCCGCTAGCATCAAAATAGTCTGCCACATGAGCGCCAATGATGGATCCTGGGAAGGTGGCAATACTGAACAAAATCGCTGCACTGTAGAAAATTTTCTTCTGTTTCACATAGGCAATCGTCCCAGAAATGGCATTACATGTTACCGTAAACAAGGATGTGCCTACCACCATGGCTGGGGTCCACTCAGGGAAAAAGTACAAAAATACAGGCACAAAGATAATACCGCCTCCAGCACCGATGATAGTGCCTAAGGTCGCCACGGCAATCCCTAGTAATATAAATCCCACAATACTGATGATATCCATACCCTAGTCCTCCTTCAACAACGCAGCCAATCGATCTAACTTGTGTTTCTTGAAAAGAGCTTTCATGCCTCGCTTTTCTGCTTTTTTCTCCGCTTTTTTAGCTACTTTTTGCAAAACTTTTTCTGTCCACGCATCACCATGCTCTTCGGCATAGCGCTCCCATTTAGATAACTTCTTCGCCCACTTGTCGATGCATGGAGCCTCTTTTTTATGTTTCGACTTGTCTTTGCGTTTTTCCTTCTTTTTCTTCTTTTCCTGTTTCACAATGCAGCATTTTTCGCTTTCTTCTGGAATTGGCGAATCTTCCGTGCAATGTTTGCAACGTTTTTTCTCTTTCTTCGAAGGTGTTTCTTTTAGCTCTTCTAAAAGCACCTCATCTAGCTCCCCATCGTCCCATGGATCAAACTCAAAGTCATCATAGTCATACTGTTCTTCAGCTTTTTGTTCTTCAGCGGTTTCAAAGAAGTCATCATAGTTGCACTCTTCCCCTGATCCCTGCGTTTCCGACGTTTCAAAAAAATCATCATACTTGTAATCATCGTCCGCTTTCTGCGCGCCCGATGTGCTAAACAAGCCCATAAAGGAACTATGTTTCACGGTTTGTTTCGCTCGTTCATGGTCTACAAATTCTAGGCCCAATGCGACGCCTACGTCATAGCCTTCTACACCTTCATCGACTACTGCTTGGGAGGGCTCTTCTTCAGATACGTCTAATTCAGACAGCATGGCATACAAATAATGGCTCTTCACCATATCCTGCAAGGTGGCAATTTCTTCCCACCGTTTACCTAATATAGCCAAGGTATGAGCGAAGTTTTCTAAATCTTCAATGACTTCCATCGCCGTTTCTGGTGCATCTACTTGCGTTGTGTCTAACTGAGCGACGTATTGTTGTTGCATGTCTTTACACACTTGATACTGTGCTTGTAATCCTTCCAATACGGCTCTGATCATGTCTGTATCAACTAAATAGTCTTTCATAATATCCTCCTAAGAAGATGAATCTTCCTCTGTGTCTAAGTGCGACCCCTTCTGTTGTTGTCGTTTCCATAGGGCGCCCGTCGTAATGACCGAGGTCCCAAATCGTTCTTCTAGGGCATCTAAGGTCTGCGCCAATACATCGGGACTTTCTTCCTCCATAGGAAACAAAGAATCTTGTTCCACCTCTGTTTGAAAGCCACTGACGCTGATTCCCAATAATCGGAACGGTCCCTGTATATCAAGTTTATTATATAATAGGGTCGCCACATCGTACAATACATTTTCTCGATCCGTTTGATAGGACAATCGTTTTTGTCGTGTTTTCGTCGTAAAATCAGGCAGCCGTACTTTGATGGAAATTGTATGCCCTTTCAATCCTTTTTGGCGCAAACGTTTTGCCACATGGTGCGCAAAATACCGCCACTCTCCATCAATCTCCTCAGGGTCAATCAAATCTCTTTCATAGGTCAACTCATTGCCGATGGACTGCAATTCTCGGTTCCATTCAATGGGACGGTCATCAATTCCTTTGGACAGTAAATAGATGCGCTCACTCTGATGTCCGCAATAGGGCACTAATGGCTCATAATTGGGTAACTCCCCGATATCTCGTATCTTGTGAAAGCCACCACGCAACAGAGCTTTTTCCATATGTGGTCCCACGCCCCAAAGACGGCGCACCGGCAAATGTCCAATATATCGTTCCTCCTGACCATGAGGAATGAGGTACAGCCCGTCCGGTTTCTTCAAATCTGATGCTAACTTTGCTAAAAATTTATTCGGTCCAATCCCTACCGATGCGATTAAGCCTGTGCGCTCCTTGATTTGCTCTTTCACAGCCCGTCCTACTGCCATAGGGGAAGGGTATAATTTGCCTAGTCCTGAAATATCTAGGAATGCCTCATCTAGTGACAGTGGTTCCAAATAGGGGCTAAAGCGATGTAAGACCTCATGAATTTGATCCGACACTTCGTGATAGCGCTCTATTCTAGGCACTACATAGATACCCTGAGGACAGAGTCGTCTCGCTTTCACAATGGGCATGGCAGACCGCACCCCAAAGGCCCTCGCCTCATAACTGCAGGTAGACACCACCCCTCGTGAAGAAAGGCCACCCACAATAACGGGGTGACCTTGGTAATTGGCATGATCATGTTGTTCCACAGAGGCAAAAAAAGCGTCCATATCGACATGCATAATCCAACGTTTCATCTTATTTTGCCACCGCCTGTGGAGCATCCTCAATGCGGCAATATTTAATTTGAGCGCAAATACACTCATCTTTTGTTTTGTACAATTCCGGTAAAAATTTCACCAATGCATCGAACGCTTCTTCATTAATAGAATAGCGTGTCCACAAACCACTTCGCACAGAGTTAACAATTCCTGCGTCGATTAAAATTTTCATATGATAACTAAGCGTAGATTGGGATAATTCAAAACTTGCTAAAATATCACAAGCACATAATTCATTGCAAGATAACATATCTACAATATGCAATCTCGTTTCATCGCTTAAGGCTTTAAATACAGCTGCTAATCGTTCATATGTAACTTCTACCATTCTCATTCTCCTATATTATTTCTAAATGTAACCTTACATTCTTATTATATACAAATCTCTCAATTAAATCTAATACTTTGAATGAATAAAGAATGCATTTTTGTCATACATATATATTGTTTGTGAAAGATAAAAACGACAAAGCATAGCTTTGCCGTTTTTATGGGAAGTAAAGGATCTAAGATGTGTTCTTAGGAAAGTTTACAAATATTGTCAACATGCTAGTGTACTAGGACATGTAGGAGTTACGATTCAAGAGAGGGAGAGGAACCGATTACCCATCGTCCAAACTAGCTGTTTATTTACATTAGATTTTGCCCACTAAGCCAAGGTCTGCTGGATTTAATGTTTTTTCACCAGGAGTCCATTTTGCTGGACATACTTCGCCATGTTTTGCAACAAATTGGCAAGCTTGTACTTTGCGAACCAATTCCGCTGCAGAACGGCCTACACCCATGTCGCAGATTTCTGCAGCACGAACGATGCCTTCTGGGTCAACCACGAAGGAACCGCGGTATGCTTGACCAGATTCTTCGCAGAATGTTTCGAAGAAATCAGCTAATTCATGTTTAAGATCGGATAACATAGTGTATTCAATTTTATTGATTGTAGGAGAAGCATCAGACCATGCTTTGTGAACGTATGCAGAGTCAACAGACACGGAGAATACTTCTACGCCCAAGTCTTTCAATTGTGCGTATTGATCTTGTAAATCTGCTAATTCTGTTGGGCACACAAATGTGAAGTCCGCTGGATAGAATACAAATACGCTCCATTTACCTTGAATATCTTCATTACTTACTTTGATGATTTCTGGTTTACGGAATGCATCTAATTGAAATGCAGGTAATTGTTTACCGATGATTGCCATTCTACTTTCTCCTTTAATGTTACTACTTTATATATAGCACATACCTTGTATGTGACTATGGAATCAATCTATGTATCTATCATACACTATACTTCCAAAAAAATCAATATAGAATTATTATCATTATCTATATAAAAAATGCATAGGTTATTTTTCTAACATGGTTTCTAAGATGACAACATCGGTTTGCTTCATCCCTTCACGAGCAATGGTAGCCACCGTTTGTACCGTGTGATCGATGTCTTCTTTTACGATGCCTTGGCCTGGTTTAAAGCTGTTATCCGTTTTTGCTTGCGCGTATGCCAGCAGAGAATTGCCCAAGGACATACCGATTTTCATCGCGCAAGATGCCTTCGCTCCATCGCAAACAACACCCGATGTACCTGCTAAAGCATTTGATAATGTTTCCCAAACAACCTCTTTCGATTCTTTCATCAAGAACGCAACTCCTGCCGCTGTAGCAGAGGCAGCACTCACCACGCCACAATAGGCACTCAACCGTCCAATATATTGTTTAATGTACAATGCCAACACATTGGCCAAGGCTAAGGCGCGCAATGTGTGATCTCGATCTACATTGTATTCTTTCGCATACATCATAATCGGTACAGATAGGGTAATTCCTTGGTTACCGCTACCACAGTTGATCATGACCGGCATGGAACAGCCGTCCATCCGTGCATCGGAACCAGCCGCTGCATAGGCACGAGCGCGGTCTGCAATCGAGGAAGAATTGGAGATAATCAATTTCCCAATGTTAGAGCCATAATTATTTTTCATTCCTTCTTCAGCGATGGCCATATTTAAGTCTAGTTGAGGCCCTAAAATATCTTCTAATTCCGCCGCTTCTACAGTGCTAGCAAAATCATAGCACGAGTCAAAGCACAATTCCATAGAATGTTTTGCCACTTCTTCCGCAGATAGAGCAATCAGCACTTCTCCATCTTTTTCTGCATAGGAAATCGTGGTGTGCGTATTTTGTACGATCACCTTAGACGTATGGTCTCCCGCTTGTGCCGTCACTTCGATGTACAGATTTTCTACCCCTTCGGCCAGTTCAATATCGCAATAATCTGCTTCGAATAAACGGTCCGCTTCTACCACTTGGTCATGGGTAAGGTCTTCTAATACTTCTAGTTCTTTCGCTGCCGTACCCACTAAGGTGCCTAAAATCAGGCTATAGTAAATACCTGTGCGCCCTTCGGAATTAGGGATAGTGACACTCTTCGCATTTTTAATAATATTACCGCTCAATCGGCCGTGGATGTGATCCGGTCTCACCTCTAATAATTCGGCTGCTTTCGCTGCTGCAAATGCCAACGCAATCGGCTCTGTACAACCAAAGGCTGGTTTCACCTCACGTTTTAATAGTTCTATATATTCGTTCATCATAACCTCCTATTATCTTGCTTTCCCTACTAAAAGGGTCCCCATATATAGTACCACGAGTCGTCACACTTGTATAATAACTACTAGTCCTAGCCTAACCTACTGACACACATGTATCAAATGTTCTCGTTCGGATCATCACAGTGTTCCGTGCATTCCATTACATCCTCTTATCTCTCGCTATATGTCCATGTTTCTTTTGCTATGCAATATTGCTCTAGCCACTCTTCTTGCACCGTTGCCCCTAACCCTACACCATGTGGCACTGTCATACATCCATCTGTGAAAGCTAACGCCGGTTCTGTCAAATCTCGGTAAAAGTATCGCAAGGAATCCGACAAATCTCCCGCCATATAAGCATCGCCCAAAGCCGCTAGTTGCACATGTAACAGTTTGGAAATACTGGACTCCACCATGGATCCAATCCAATACCCAATCCCATGGGTACGGCAATAGTCGATGGCTTGCTTTGCTATCCGTAAGCCCCCTAACCGGCCTACTTTTACATTCAATACATCGAGTAGTCCATGCATGTGGGCATAGACCAAGTCCTTGAAAGAGAGGATCGATTCGTCCAAGCAAATCTTTGTTGCTATGTTCCACTTCGGTCCTAACCCTTGTTTCCACTCATGATAGGCTTGTAAACTCTCCATCTGAAAGGGTTCTTCAATACAAGCCAAATGGAACTCATCATAAGCCCGTACAGCCTCTAGGTCATCATAGGTATAACTTTGATTCCCATCCACTGCCAATGTAAGTTTTGGAAACGCACTCCGCACTAATGCCACTCGCTCATAGCCGTCCTTTGGGGCCACTTTCAGCTTAATACGCTCGCAACCTAGATCTACATAGGATGTCACGGCTGCCACCACTTGGTCTAAAGGGATGTCCCCAATGACAACCCCCATAGGGATGCGTTGTCCCAAGGACTGACCCATCACATATTCTACAGTATTCACTCCTAGGCCTGCGCATTTCACGTGAAACAGAGCGTTTTCCACGGCCGCCACCGTCATAGGACATCCGTCTTGCGCCCAAGGTGTCACCACACTCGGATCTGCCTGCGCCCCTAACAAGGTGGGCAAATATCGTTCTTTCAATACACGCCAACAGGACCCGACGGTTTCCGCCGTATAAAAAGGGTCCACAAAAGCCACACATTCCCCGTAGCCTACATGACCCTTGTCATCTTTTATACGAATCACGATGGTGTCCCGCACCTTCACCTCGCCCTTTGCAGTTTTGAAAGTAAACTTCATAGGCATTTGTACATGGTACAGGGTAATGTTTGTAATCATAGGATACCTCTCGTTTCCATGGTAATAACTAGACTAATATAGGCTTAGCGAACTTCATAGAATCCCTACCAATTCATTACATAGTACATGGTACATACTATATCCCCTGCTGTATGGTATAGCCTATAGTACCTCATCATGACTGTATATTCTACTAGTATACACAGTCAACACTGAGACATTCGTAGTGATGACCGTTATAAGAGAAATTGTTTTACAATTTGCCCATACGTCTCTGGTGCTTCCACGTGTACATTATGCCCCACCTTTGGTACGATACGATGAACGTCACCAAAATACCTAGCGCCAATAGCTGTATATTTCGTATCTAATGCTCCGCTAATATAACAAACAGGCATCCTTAATTCCGATACACGATGACCTACATAAGGCATCGTCCCCTGTCCGTTTCCTGCCAAGGTGAAAGCCAATGCATGGGGGCTGTTCAACAACCGTCGTCTCTGAATCTGCTGTTGCACCTTTGCAGGTAAACCTTGTTGTGTCCTGAAAATCTCTAGCTTAGCCCAAGTCTCACTAAACCAAGTGATGTCATGTGCCCGAATCCGTTCTGCCAACGCTTGATCGGCTACATAGCGGTTTTGTCGATCCTCTTCATTTTCTATCCCCACCGAGCCACTTTCTAAGACAAGGTGTGTTACCTCATGCGGGTACTCCAACGCATAGAGCAACGCTAGCCTAGCGCCCATGGAATACCCCATTAGAGCATAGCTTTCACCGGCTATGGCATAAACCACCGTATGCAAATCTTGCAACATACGAGGAATCTCATAAGGTCCTAACTCAGTAGGTCGGGCCGACCTACCGTGACCCATGCTATCGATACGTATCAGCCGATACCCGCTGACCTCTATACCATCCCATGTAGATCCGGATTCCGAAAATCCATGGAAACAGACTAAGGGCTTACCCGTACCCACTACAGTCACCCCATAGTAGTGTTCTCCTATGTTAATTTGCATGCGTTGTATATCTAACATTCGTATATCTTGAATCATCGACTTCATATTATTGCACCCGATACACCTTATGCAACTCACGACTGCCTTCTTTGGAGGTAGGCACTTCAATGAGGTGAATCCCCTCTGTACCAATGTATTGTTGCATCGCCTGTTCTAACTCAGCATTCGTGGTCACTTTCACATAGTCTAAGCCATACATGGTCGCTAACCCGCTGTAATCAATGCCCTGCGGTGTATTGAATAGGTAATCGAAATCGTCCGTTCCTTTTTGTGGCAAGTATTGGAAAATCCCGCCTCCATCATTGTTATGCAAAATGATGGTCAAATTCATCCCATGGGTCTTGCCGATGGCTAGACCATTCAAATCGTGAAAGAAACTTAAATCCCCTGTGACCATGACAGTAGGTTTTCCATTCGTACTAAGCCCTAACGCCGTAGACACGGTCCCATCGATACCATTGGTACCACGATTGCCGTACACCATGGCTTGGGAGCGACCAGAGGCCCAGAAATAGTCCATATCACGAATAGACATGCTGTTAGCCACTAGGATTTGCCCCTCATCGGGCATATATTGTTGCAACAAGTGAATTGTACGGCCTTCAAAAAGATGGGGTTCGTCTTGAACCTTGTCTAATTGTTCACGGCTGTTGGATTCGATCTCTTGCCATGCTCTGACATACTCTATATCCGATACTGTATAGCCACTACATGCTGTGGTAGATTCCTCTAATCTATGTCGATGATTGATATCTGTGATGTCCTGTTCAAGTTCCAGTCCCAATTCATAAGCTCCAGTGCTTTTACTAGATTCTACCGCATCACCACTATGTAATAACTCTTGCTCTTCATCTCTTATTTTACTATCTAAAATCTGTTCTAAAGATAGACCACGATATACTTCTGTTAAAAATACATCCACTGATGCCATCACATGTATGGTAGTAGTCAAGCTAGGATTTACCACATCTGCAGTAGGGCTCACAGTTATATAATCGATGTCCGTCAAGGTCCCCATCCATTGTTGAATCCGTTTCGACACAGGAATTTGCCCCAATTGGATAACTACATCTGGTCGCAATTCTTCCCACCGCTCATGATGAGCTAAAAATGCATCATAGGTGCTGATCACTTCCTTGTATTGTCGTAAATTAGACAAAGGATCCCCTATGACAACACCACCAATCCGTTCTGCCAAATCGACCACTGCTTTAGGATTTGTCACACTAGGACCACCCAAGATTAACACTCGTTTTGCATCTAGTAATGGCCCCAACGATGCTATATCTTCATGTTTCACGAGTCGGAATGGCTTTGCACTGCGCCCCTGTTTAAAATATTTCTCCTCACGATTCGGTACCAACGGCTCAAATAAAGGTACATTGATATGTACTGGACCTAGTTTGTGGTCATTCGCTTTCAAATAGGCTCGGCGTGCCACTTGACGAGGATAGGTATAATAGTGGCTTTCACTAGGCACAGACAATTCCTCATAATAGTTGACGGCAGTGCCAAAATATTTCTGTTGGTCAATGGTCTGCGGTGCCCCCACCTGTTGCAAGGTGTACGGACGATCCGCCGACAAGATGATCATAGGCACACCGCTGTGCTTGGCTTCCACCACAGCCGGTCCATAATGGGTCAAAGCAGACCCCGACGTGCACACCAATACAGCAGGCTCGTTTTGCGCTTTGGTAATACCGAGTGCCATAAACCCAGCAGACCGCTCATCAATATTCATATACGTGTGAAAGCCTCCATGGCTTTGAAAGAGCATGGCTAATGTCGTGGACCGTGAGCCCGGACTAAATACCGCATGGCGCACCCCTAATTGGTACAACTCATCCACCAAACTTGCTATATATTCGTTCATATCGTATCTCCCATACCAACCTGTGGTATTGTGTTATATCTAATAGTGACTATCTACTATGTATTATACCATTGTTTATGAGTTCTGAAACACAAAAAAGGAATGCTGATTCCTCAACATTCCTTTTTATTTTTCTGTATCTGTCCACAAGTTTGTACAGATTCATCATCATAGCCTACTCTATTGCACACCTAATTTGATCTATGCGTAGATGTATCATCCTACAACGCATCCATTATGGTGCCCATTTTATTGATGGTTTCTTCGTATTCTTCATCGCTATTGGATTCGCTCACAATACCACATCCTGCGTAGGCATATAGGACATTCCCCATAATAAGAGCAGACCGAATGGCCACCACTAGAATGCCATCCCCCATGTCTTTCATAAATCCAAAGGGCGCCGCATACATGCCACGTTCATGAGCTTCGTACTTCGCCAGTAAATCCATAGCTAGTTCTCGTGGCTCTCCCCCTAGTGCTGGTGTAGGATGTAATAATCGGCCCCATTCGATGAGGGACTTTGTGCTATCCTTGGCAGTGATGATGGTCCGCAAATGATATAACCGTGAAAGCTCCATAATGCCCGTTTCTCCTACGGTCACATCCTCCGTCACTTGTCGCATCGTATCTACAATACGATCTCGCACGATATTGTGCTCCACTCGATTTTTATGATCATCCAGGAATCGCTCTTTCGTCCATGCCTTAGGTCCAAACTTCGGTGCCGTCCCCGCCAAGGCATAGCTTAGAATTTCATCTCCCCGATGGCGCACGAGAATTTCAGGGGAGGCCCCCACAAAAGTACGCCTCTCTTTCTCATACCCAAAAATAAAGCAATTTGGGTTATTCTCCACCAAACGGTCCAATATACTAACCACATCAAACTTGGTCGGGCTCGTAAACTCTACCTCACGGGAAGAAACCACCTTCGTCGTGCGCCCTTCATGAATATTGGTCAAAATGGCATCCATCAGGGTATCCCAATCTTGTTTATCATCACTGGTCTCTGTGAACGTATGGTCCACGCGCTCAATCTTATGGAGCTGTATATCGATTCCACAAAAATGTTTGTCACAATGTCATACGCTTCTGCATGCAGGTAAAAGGACTCCCCATTTTCTACGATATAATAATGGGTGAAAGCCACCATTTCATGACCCATGTTGCGCCATTTTTCGTCTTTCACAGTCGGGAAGAACGTGCCCCCATAGAATACATACGCATATTGTTCTCGGTCCACGTCGTCTTTCACCACCGTCAATCGTTTGGCACCTACCACCACACGATCACTTTGACGGTCCACCCAAAAGACCCGTTCCTCACCCTCAAAATTTAGCCAAAACTCCAAAGGGTTCTCTAATTGTAAAGGCTCCTTAGTATATTTCATATGACTCCTCATCATTCGCTACTTCATATTAACCTATTACAATTATACCACACATACAACAGCTGTTAGGGCGTTAAAATGGGAGCGTCCCATTACACACTTTTTTTCACACTGCCTCGTACAAACAAAGGACCTGTTGCTGGTGTGACCGACGATGTATCAGATTTTGATTTGAACAAATAGTTCTCTCGCACCCGTTGAATACGATCTACTTTGATGAAAGGCTTTTTGAAAAATTCCTCCGATGCATCATTGATTATATTCAACTTCTCATTCACATCAGAATCAGCACCTTCGTTGGTATCAAAGGATAATGTATAGGTCTGCTCGGTGCGATGATCATAATACTCTGCTTTCGGCACACGCTTATCAAAGGTAATAGTAAAGTCATTATTTTCTTCTACCCACCAAAAGTACCAGATGAGATGGCGCATTTGCAAATGATGTCCAGTCACCACCTGTACATCTCCTTTGTCCTCAAAAGTCTTTTGTGGTGTATAGCTCACATAATCAGGAATGGGCAACCCGCCCTCATGAACATACCCTACAACCCAACCCGGAGGCGATGTTATCGTTTCGATACTTCGCATACTAAACGCCATACCTACCATAAAAATAGCTACACCTATAGCAATCACCCACTTTTCCTTCTTCGTGAAAGTGAAAAAATCTCGCAAGCTTAGG
>CAUUJQ010000009.1:0-12674 GCA_963545445.1 uncultured Veillonella sp.
GTAGAATAGGGCAATGTACAAACTAATTTACTGATTGTTTTTAATGCCTTATATTGCCATTCTCCTGCCATGAAAGCCTCCTTTCTATTGACCTGCTTGGTAAGTTTCTTCACGATACTTGCGTACCGCTTCTTCCCAAAGTCCTTCTCGTTTCAAAATATATTCTACTGCTTCACGCACAGCTCCCTGCCCACCATTAGCTCGGCAGATATAGTGAGCTATGTCTTTGATTTCTGGTACACCATCTTGTGGTGTCATTGCTAATCCTACTCTAGACATAACGCCTAGGTCATTGAGGTCATCGCCCATATAGGCCACTTCTTGTGCTTGTACTTGCAAAGTATCTAACACGACTTGTAAGCCAGCACTTTTATTATGACTTCCCATTTGTACATGAGAAATTTTTAATTCTTTGGCTCTCCGCTCTACGACAGGGGACGTACGACCTGTAATAATAGCCGTCTGTAATCCCATCGCATGAGCGATAGCCAACCCCATGCCATCTTTGGCATGAAAGGTTTTCAGCTCTTCTCCGGAAGATGTGTAGGTAATGTCACCTTTCGTGAGCACCCCGTCTACATCTAGCACTAAACAACGTATTCCCATTATATAATGCCTCGTCGCAACAAATCAGTAATATGTACTAATCCTAAACTTTTACCATCTTCACTGACAACAGGCAATACAGTAATCGGTCTCGGTTGATGTTTTTCCATCATATGCAAAGCCTCTGCTGCCAGTTTGTCCTTCGTAATGGTGCGCGGTGTTTTTGTCATCATATCTTCTACAGGCCATACGAGGAAATTACTGCCTGAATCTAAGCCACGACGAATATCTCCGTCTGTAACAAGGCCAATTAAGTTGCCTTCTTCATCTACCACATTAGCGGCGCCCAACCCTTTGTGAGTCATCACAAATAGGGCATCTTGTACGGTAGACCCTTTGTAAATGATAGGGTTGTTCTCCCCACCATGCATAATATTTTCCACCGTAAGTAATAATTTACGTCCTAAGGATCCACCTGGGTGGAATACGGCGAAGTTTTCTGGTGTAAACTGATGTTGGTCAAGCAAACAAACCGCTAAGGCATCCCCTAATGCGAGAGCTGCCGTAGTACTGCTTGTTGGGGCTAATCCCAATGGACACGCCTCTTTATCTACGCAGACGATGAGTACTACATCGGAGTTTTTCCCCAATGTGGAGCTTGGATTGCCTACGACGGAAATTAACTTGGCTCCAATTCGGCGCAAGGATGGCAATAAACTGATGACTTCGCTAGTTTCTCCACTATTTGAGAAAGCTAATACCACATCATCGGCGGTAACCATACCCAGGTCCCCATGTACCCCTTCACCAGGATGTAAAAACAATGCAGGTGTCCCTGTACTAGCCAAGGTAGCCGATACTTTGCGCGCAATATGTCCGGATTTCCCCATACCTGTACAGACCACACGCCCCTTAGAGGACAGAATTAATTCTACTGCCGTCTCAAAGCGATGGTCCAATGTTTCGATTAAGTCTAATACTGCTTTTGATTCTTCTTGGAGCACCTGTGATGCTCGTTCAAGTATCTTCATAGTTCACCTGCATCCTTTACATCTGTACTATTTTTTCACAATTTTATCGATAGCCACTAAATCTGTTAATAATTCTTCTAGAGAATCAAGATATAACATGTTTGGTCCATCTGAAAGTGCCTCTTCTGGGTTGTCATGGACTTCAAAGAACAATCCATCTACACCGCTAGCAACAGCGCCACGAGCCAAATTCGCTACGAACTCTCGTTGTCCAGAAGACGCCGTACCTGCTCCGCCCGGTAATTGTACGGAATGGGTAGCATCAAAGATGACTGGATATTCGAAAGAACGCATAATTGGGAACGATCTCATATCTACTACAAGATTGTTGTAACCGAAGCTAAAGCCTCGTTCTGTAAGCATTAAATTTTGATTGCCAGACTCTTCCATTTTTTTCAATACATTGCTCATATCTTTAGGCGCCATGAATTGACCTTTTTTTACATTCACGCATTTGCCTGTAGCAGCTGCACCGTATACTAAATCAGTTTGACGGCACAAGAATGCAGGAATTTGAAGAATATCTAACACTTCTGCAGCTGGTTCAATTTGCGTAATATCGTGGATATCACTCACCACTGGTACTTGCAATTCTTCTTTGATGGCTTTCAAAATCTCTAAGCCTTCCACTAGGCCTGGACCACGGAAGGAAGAATAGCTAGAGCGATTCGCCTTATCAAAAGATGCCTTAAACACGTAAGGAATCCCTACTTTTTCACAAATTTCTTTCGCACGACGACCGATGGCCAATGTACGATCATAGCCCTCAATCACACAAGGGCCTGCTAATAAAAATAAGCCTTTACCGCCACCTAATGTGAGGTTGCCTACTTGAACTGTTTTCATAGTCTGTCCTTTCCGAAGGATTATCCTTCTAGAGTTTGAAATATTCTATTGACCCGTTCTAAATCTTCAGGAGTATCTACACCAACAAATCGTTGGTCTGTAGTAATCACTCGAATGGTATATCCATTTTCTAGGGCCCGTAATTGTTCCAAGGATTCCGTTAATTCCGCCGGCGTTGGCTCCATCTTGGCATAGTCCAATAGAAATTGACGGCCATATCCGTACATGCCCACATGTTTCAATGGAGGCACTACAAAGGCATTTCGTGGATACGGAATCAAGGATCGTGAGAAATACATGGCATTTCCCAAGCGATTAACGATGACTTTCACAGCGCTAGGCTCACCATATTCTTCCTCTAACAGGGGACATCCAACAGTGCCCATCTGCAATGTAGTATCTTCTTGGAACTCCTCTGCCAAAGCATCGATGACAGAAGCATCAATTAATGGTTCATCTCCTTGCACATTGATAATGACATCAATGTCTGGTCTTGCTGCCGCCACTTCTGCCAATCGGTCTGTGCCCGTCAAATGGTCGGGGCTAGTCATCATCACTTGCCCACCAAAGGCTTGTACCGCATCATAGACACGGCAATCATCGGTAGCTACGATGACCTCTTGTATTTTACTGGCTTTTGACACTTGCTCATAGACCCGTTGAATCATCGGTTTATGGCCAATCATAGCCAATGGTTTCCCCGGCAATCGGGTGGACCCATATCTAGCTGGAATAATACAAGCGATTCGCATATTATAACCCCTTTGCTACTCGTAACACATAGGATGTAAACTCATCTTCACCTTCTGTAAACTCAATGCCAATCACTAGGACATAGACAGGAATCTCTAAATCCCGTATGGCACGCACTTGAGATAATTTAACAGCGTCTTTTTCTGTCGTAATAATGCCCTTGATGCCCGTTTTAAAACAACGTTGCCACAGTTTCACCACATCGTCTTCTGTGTAATCATGATGGTCACCAAAGCTCAACATATCCGATACGGTAAATCCATAGCCTTTCAAATTCGACAAGAAGGATCCAGGCTGTCCAATACCGCTAATCGCTAGTAGCGGAGTTTGATCATAGTCCTCAATGGAATGAACTTCTCCATTTCGACTCCATTCCTCTAAGGTTTGGAATCCCAATGTACGATGAATTGTCTCTGCCATAGGCACCCGTGGGGCTAATCTATGGATTCGTTGTCGCAAGGTTTCCAATTGGTCACTGTCCACTAAATCTGTTTTAGTCAACACGATATAGGTAGCGCGCTCCAAATTATGCAATGGCTCTCGCAATAAACCTCTTGGTAAAACCGCTTCATATCCAAATGGATGGCTCGCATCAATCAATACAATATCAGCATCTCGGTGAAGAGCTCTATGTTGAAACCCATCATCTAACACGAGCACATCTGAATGCAAATCATTCACGGCAATCTTCGCAGATTCCACCCGTTTCGACCCGATGATGACATTGGCATGAGGCAATGTCTTCGCCAGCAACCACGCTTCATCACCACTAATAAAGGAGGATACATCCACCTCTCCTTGTCGAGATACGACGATAGGCTTCTTGTTATTGTCTGCTTTATATCCACGACTTAATACGCTCACATGAT
Source organism: uncultured Veillonella sp. (assembly GCA_963545445.1). Lineage (GTDB taxonomy): Bacteria > Bacillota > Negativicutes > Veillonellales > Veillonellaceae > F0422. The sequence continues at coordinate 4,046 of CAUUJQ010000009.1, forward strand.
GGTCTTTCTTTGCCAACTGTTCACACACATAGCGAACCATCGGCGTCTTACCCGTACCACCAACAGTAATATTGCCTACACTAATCACCGGTACAGGCATAGTGCATACTCGTTTAGGATCATTATACCGTGTATTGCGATACTCTACTACCTTTTCATAGACTGTACTAGCTTTTCCAAGCCCTGTACGCAACATATCCCCTACAGTACCTTCGAACTGTCCACTAATGATATGCTTAAAGAGTCGTTCTCCTTTCATGAGTATACCTCCTTATCCATCTGTCTAGTATAGCCTAGGACATTAAAAAATTCATGAAATCTAGATTAGGGAAGTCTGTTGTATGTTTCCAACAACTGACGTAATTCCTGTACATTCCGTCTAGTAGCACCTTGGTTTTCTGTGACTACCTCTAAACAGTGTGCGCCACGTTCTGTGCGCACTTGTTCCTGCTCTGAAAGTAATCGCCATTCTGCCAGTAGCTCCTGAGCCGTGTGTACCATCGTACAGGCGCCTCGGTCACTGAGTAATTGATAAATCTCTGTGAAGTTAAACATATGAGGCCCCACCACAATTGGTTTTCCATGTGCAGCAGGTTCTAAAATATTATGACCTCCTACAGGCACGAAAGAACCACCTACAAAGATAATATCCCCTAAGGCATACAACCGACCTAGTTCTCCAATAGTGTCTAGAATGACCACCGCTGTCGCTTCATCGGCTGGTCCGCCCATAGTGCTACGGCGTACAGCCTGTAATCCATAAGATTCACAGATAGTTACAATCTCTTCACCGCGAACTATTTGTCGTGGCGCCAACAGCAACCGCGCCGTTGGATACTGTTGTAAGAGTCCCGTGAAAGCCTCTAGGATCGTTTCTTCTTCCCCTTTATGGGTACTTCCTACGACAATAATAGGAAAGTGACCTCCAAATCCAAATTGATGTAATAGTTCTTCTTTTTCAGATTCTGTCACAGTGGCATAGGTTTGGTCATACTTCGTATTGCCAGTTACCCTCACCTGACTAGAATCAGCTCCTAGGTCAGTAATATACTCTGCTGCCACATTAGATTGCATACAGAATCGATCAATGGATCCTAACATACGTTTCACAAAGGATTGAATCCGCATATACCGTTTATGAGAGCGCTCACTGATGCGACCATTGACCATCATTATCGGAATGTGTTCCCCCTTGGCAATGCGCAAAAAGTTTGGCCACAATTCCGTTTCTACTAGTAAAATAGCTAGTGGATTGAACAGACGTAGGGCTCTACGGACGAAGAAAGGTCGATCGAGGGGAAAGAAGATAATTCCTTCTGAGTCTGGCAAAATACGTTCTGCCATACCATATCCCACATTCGTCACAACCGATACTATGACCGCCACTTGTGGAAACTCTCGTTGTATGTCCTTCACGATAGGACTGGCTGCTACGATTTCTCCTACCGATGCAGCATGGACCCAAATGACAGGTCGCCCTCCAATTCGTTCTTGCAAAGTCGGTGTCATGATCCCCATGCTTGGTTTTAGGCGTTCATAAAATCCTTGTTTGACAACTATCCGATAGAGTAGAACTGGTACAAGTCCTATCCAATAGATCAGAAGTAGTATGTTATATATCCAATACATAATTTATCCTTTAGCAGAAAATTGAACCGTATATAAATGACTATATAAGCCTTGTAAAGCTAATAGTTCATCATGCGTACCTTCTTCTACAACAGAACCTTGTTGCAATACCACAATGTGGTCTGCATGCTGTATGGTGCTCAAACGATGGGCAATGACTAGCGCCGTTCTACCTTGCATCAAGCGTTCCAACGCTTCTTGTACAATCTTTTCGCTTTCCGTGTCTAAAGCAGATGTGGCTTCGTCTAAAATCAAGATGCTTGGATTTTTCAAAATGGCGCGAGCAATAGCAATGCGTTGACGTTGTCCGCCAGATAAGGCATTACCTCGTTCACCTACCATCGTATCAAAACCTTGTGGTAATTTCTCGATAAACTCGATGGCATTCGCTGCCTTCGCCGCTGCTAGGACTTCTTCATCCGTCGCATCTAGACGGCCATACAAAATATTATCTCGCACCGTTGCATTGAATAACATCGTATCCTGTGGCACTAGCCCAATATTTTCACGCAATGATGTGAAAGTAGCTTCTCGAATATCCATACCGTCAATAGAAATACTGCCCCCCGTTACATCGTAGAAACGAGGCAACAAGTTGGCAATAGTGGACTTACCCGCCCCAGAAGGGCCTACGATAGCCACCGTTTCACCCGGCTTCACATGCAATGTTACCCCTTTGAGGGCTAGATTTTCTGCATCATAGGAAAATTGTACATTGTCAAAGTGTACTTCCCCTTTTACATGATCCAACGTTTTAGCTGTTGGCAATTCTTTCACATATGGTTCTGTTTCTAAGATATCGATGACACGATCCCCTGCAGCCAATGCTTTTTGTATGTTTCCATAGACCTGCGTTAATCGTTTCACAGGATTCGCCAGATTGATGGCATAGATGAGGAACGCAATCAGCGAGCCTGCCGTGATGTACCCTTGTACTACGGAGTAACCGCCGTACCAAAGAATTACCACCACTGCGATAGCCGCTGAAAATTCTACCATAGGTCCCATGATAGCCGTTAATTTTGTGGCTTTCATGGCGGCATCAAAGTTATGTTGGTTTTCTTTTTCAAAGCGTTTGAATTCGAAACTTTCACGAGCGAAGGAACGAATCACGCGAACACCGGAAATAACCTCTTGTAGAAAGGCTGTAATATCCGCTGTTCTACCTTGCACTTCGTGGCCTGCGGAACGTAGTCGTTTCCCAAATACATTGGTTAACCCCAACACAACTGGCACAATGATAAGAGTCAAAAGGGACAATTTCCAGTCCAAATAGAACATGAACACCAAGGAGCCCACTAAGGTAACACCTTCTGTCATAAAGGAAATGAGATTATCTACGATGGCTTGTTGTAAAGCGCCTACATCGCTAGTGATATTACTCATTATGACCCCTGTTTTGCGAGTATCAAAATACGCTTGATCAAGTCGTTGCAAGTGTTTAAACAAGGTTTCTCGTATATCGATAACCACTCGTTGTCCTACGTAGGCCATAATATAGTTTTGCCCGTACGTAGCAAATCCACGAATCAAGAATATGATAAGGATGGCGATAACAATGAGTGTTAATAGTCCTAAATCTTTATTTTGCAAGACTCCATCCACCACGTTTCGGATAAGCCATGGCACTACTAGATACCCTAGGGCCGCCACGATCATGCAAACTACGCCGAGGGCTAATCGCATCTTATAGGGCTTGATAAAAGCAAGTAATTGTTTATATCGATCCATTTATGCCTCCTTCATTGCTACTGATGCAATGACATCAGCTACACGTTGCACCGCTCCCGGTGCTCGTAAGTCGAGTTTCACTTGTGTTAAATCTGCCTTCATCTGCGTGTACACAGATGGCGTATCTAAGATGCGCCCTAGTTCACGCTCAATATTTTGTGCTGTCACATCTCCTTGCAATAGCTCAGGTATGACGCGACGTTTTGCCACGATATTGGGCAATCCAATGTCCTTAATATTGACCACCAATTTGCCAATACCATAGGTGAGTGCCGCTACTTTGTAAACTAGTAAGGTAGGCACATTCATGAGCGCCGTTTCTAAAGTAGCTGTTCCCGATGCGGCAATACAAGCGGTACAGATTTGCATTAAGTCGTAATTATTTCCTTCTGTAATGGTAACAGGTACAGAATACTTTTCAAGAATATTTTCTAGATCTTCTCTAGGAATGGTATGAGCTCTTGGTAAGAAAAACTTCAAATCCTTCCGAGTTTCACATAATCTAGTGGCCCCTTCTAGCATGGTTGGCAACAATCCTACCACCTCTTGTTGGCGACTTCCTGGCATCAACAAAATGTTTCTGTCCTCTGGGGAGGCTCCAAAATATTGATATGCCTCTTCCTCAGTCATCGTAGGATGCACAATGTCCACCAATGGATTACCCACAAATTCAACATCCACTCCAAATTCACGGTATGCCTCTGCTTCAAAAGGAAAGATAGATGCTACTTTTGTCACTGTTTTAGCAATGTCTTTGCCACGGCCTTTATTCCATGCCCAAATGGTAGGTGCAATGTAGTACACCACAGGTATATTCAATTCCTTTGCCACTTTAGCAAGTCTCATATTAAACCCTGGATAGTCGATACATACCAACACATCTGGTTTTTCCTTGATCATCGCTTCTTTCAATAGGCTGCGAAGCTTAAAAAAAGTAGGCAAATGTGCAATGATTTCAACGATACCGATAAAGCCTAGCTTTTGAATATCGTAAATAATATCCACACCAGCGGCCTTCATCAGGTCTCCCCCCATGCCAAATAATTTGGCTTCTGGATGCGCTGCTAAGAGGGCTTTCGCCACACTAGCTCCGTGGGTGTCGCCAGATGCTTCACCAGCAGAAAACATAATTTTCATTCTTACTCCTCGTCTGCTCCCTCTACGGCGCAGATCACGATACCTAATTCATTCGCTTTTTGTAGCACTGCTTCTTGTTCTACAAAAATAGTTCGCTTCGCCTCCATAGCTAGCACTTTACACTGACTATCTATCATAGACTGCAACGTCTTCATACCCACTGCTGGTACATCGAAGCGCACATCTTGATTCGGTTTCGCCGTCTTGACAACGACTGCTCCTTCCCGAGCTAAAGTGCCACCTCTTACAATGCAAGCATCCGTTCCTTCAATGGCTTCAATAGCCATGGCCGCTTGTTCTTTTACAACCACGGTCTGCCCAATATCGAGAGCTCCCATTTGTTTCGCCAAGGTAAATCCGAATTGAATGTCCAAGGATTCTGATTCCGTCGGCTTACGATTTGTCATGACCCCCACAGGTGGCATCAAGGACCGCATATATTTTGTTTGGTCCGCCACGCGAAGGCCTTCCTTTTCTAATTCCTCCACAATGGCCAACATGATCGTATCATCTTTGCGATTGCGAAGACGGTTTAAAATCTTTATGGTCCGCATATCAGGAATGGTAGTTATCTTTTTATAGAGATGTTCTTTTGTTACCTTCCCCAACATGGTCACATCAGTGACACCTTCTTTTTTGAAAGTCTTGATTACTGTATCTGATTTAAAGACGCTGATCTGATAGTACGCATTCGCTTCTGCCTGTAATTCGGGAGCGCCATCTGTCACGACAGATATGACAACAACTTCATACCCTTCGCGTTGGGCTGCTCGCATAAATTCTACTGGCAGATTACCAATCCCTGCAATCAATCCTACTTTCGACATAACGCCTCCTACTCACTTTTAATTATAAAAATCCTAATCTATATTATACCACATAACGACCTTCTATGGCATGCAAGTTACCAATAAAAAATACATGTTAAGAGCCTATATTCTAAACTCTCAACATGTATTTTCATCATTTCTTAATCTCTGCGTACGCGCATGATACCACGATCTGCATTGCGCAAGAAACGCAACATATGCTCGATTTCCGCTGAAGATGTTAAGTTTAATTCCATTTCTTCAATGGCTTTAGATAAACTAAATCCACTGCGATAAATAATACGGAATGCTTTTTTCAATTCTCGGCGCACTTCTTCAGATACGCCTGCACGAGCTAAGCCTACGGAATTCAACCCGATGACATGGGCCGGTTGTCCATCTGCAATTACATATGGCGGGATGTCTTGTACAACTTTCGCCATACCTCCTACCATAGCATTACGACCAATTTTTACAAATTGATGCACCCCAGCAATACCACCGATTACAACACGATCTTCTACGATCACGTGACCCGCAAGGCCTGCGCAGTTACTCATAATGACATTATTGCCAACGATACAGTTGTGAGCTACATGGGTACATGCTTGGAACAAGCAATTGTTACCAACGCGTGTTTCTTCCCCTTCACCTGTGGCACGACTGATTGTTACAAATTCGCGAACCACTGTATTATCGCCAATGACGCAATAACTTTTTTCACCTTTAAATTTTAAATCTTGAGGCTCTAAACCGATAGCACAACCTGGGAAAAATTCATTATTTTTACCGATTGTCGTCCATCCACCAATGACTACATTGGCGCCGATTTTTGTGCCATCTCCGATTTCAACATGTTCTCCAATGACTGCACCAGGACCAATAATGACATTCTTACCGATCTTTGCATCTGGATGTATAATTGCAGTACTATGAATTTCAGATGTTGCATTTTCCATGCCAACTACGATCATCTGTGTCACTCCTTACATTTTGAAAGTTATTCTGGTTTCACTAAGGCGAACATGTACTCACCACTTGCCACCAATTTATCGCCCACATAGGCACGGCCTTCTACTTTACCCATACGGCCTTTGATTTTCACCACATCTGCCTCCATACGAACTTGGTCGCCTGGCTTCACTGGATGACGGAAACGGACTTTATCAATGCCTGTAAACATTGGTGTTAAACCACGATTTTCTTCTGGGTACAATAATGCAATACCACCCACTTGTGCAATGGCCTCTGTAATCAACACGCCTGGCATAACAGGATTTCCAGGGAAATGGCCCATAAAATGTGGCTCATTGAAAGTACAATTTTTAATGCCCACCGCACGTTTCATAGGTTCCATTTCAATAATTCGATCTACCAATAAAAATGGGTAACGATGTGGTAAAATCTCCATAATTTCTTCAACTGTAAGAATCATGTTATGCCTCCTCTTGCATTTCTTTTAAAATCTCTCGGCTCAAGCGCGAGTTTAAATTGTGACTGGATTTGACTGCAATGATATGACCTTTTAAATGGCCTACTAAGAATAAATCACCTAAGATGTCCAAAATTTTATGGCGCACCAATTCATCAGGGAATTTAAGTTCTGATAAGCATGTTGTATCATCATAGACAATAACATTCTCTGTGGATCCGCCTTTCGCCAATCCCATCGCTTGCAATTGTTCAATTTCTTTCGTAAACCCTATTGTTCTAGCCGGCGCAATTTCACGTTCAAACACATCTGGGGTGATTTCGAAATCTGCATGTTGTGTGCCCAACATCGGATGGCTATTCATGCTCGTGAAAGTCACTCGGAATCCATCATAAGGACGAATCGTAATAAATTTATCATCTTCATAAATACCATAAGATCCTTGCAACACATGCACATAGCGCTCTGCCTCTTGTTCTACAATGCCAGCCTCTTGGATGAGTGCTACAAAGGTAGCTGCTCCCCCATCTGCAATAGGCGGTTCAGGAGAGTCCAATTCAATGATACAATTGTCGATGGCCATCCCGTAAAATGCCGCTAAAATATGTTCAACGGTAAATACTTTAGCCTCTCCATCTTCCAATGTAGTAGCGCGCATCGTATTGGTCACATTGCGAATATCTGCTTTCACAGAAGGAGCCCCTGGCAAATCAGTTCTTACAAAGGTAATCCCTGTATTGACCTCGCTCGGTACTATACGCATATGCACTGGCAGTCCACTATGTAGACCGTTGCCACTATATGTGATGGCTTTACTTATCGTTTGCTGTTTCATAAGGGCCTCCTTTCTAAGGTTTTTCATGCATCACGTCTGGTGGTACTTCTATGGTATCACCATATAAGCGACGAGTCCATTTCCATCGGTTATGTAACCAGAACCAATCTTCCGGATATCGTCTAATATAATCTTCTAGCCATTCATTTAAGTGTGTTAATGTAACGGCAATATCTCGTTTTCTATCTTCTGTTTTTTCTGCATACACCGGTGCATGTGCTGTAATTACATGCTTTTGAGTGTATTCATCAAAGCGTATGGTAACAGGAATGATGGGCACATCTTGCATGCGCGCCATCGCTGCTGGACCTACCGGCGTCAACGTTTCATAGCCAAAGAAGGGAACCAGCTGACCTTGGTCGCCTGGATCTTGGTCCATAATCAAGCCGATGAAAGACCCTTTTTGTAATTCTTTCACCATTTCACGTACCCCTGTTTTATAGGTCACATGTTGGTGCATCAACTCTCGATATTCATTGATAAATTTGTCCGCATCGCCTTGTTGTTGCATAGCCACAGAAATCAACGGAAATCCTTCTGACGCGAGTATGCCTCCTAGTAATTCCCAGTTTCCACTATGGAGAGCAATCATAATCGCACCTTTTCCATCTGCTTTGGCATCTTCTAGATATTCACGACCTTCCATGGTGAACATCTCTTTGTATTTTCCGTCTTTAATTTCTGGATATCTCAGCACATCCACAATCATGCGTCCAAAACGGGTTACACTAGCTTTGGCGATGCGTTTTGCCTCTTCTAGATCATCAGTAATCCGACAAAATATAATTTGACCGATTGCCAATCGTTTCCGCTTTGCTGGTGTAAACAACCATCCCAACTGCCCCAATATACATCCAATACCATATTGCATGCGATAGGGCAACGCACAGATGATAGCACTTAATACTTTCATACAGGTATATAACATAGTTACACCTAGTTTTCTTCTAATTTAGCTTTTAATTGAGCTAATTCTTTTTCTAAGGCTTTCACTTGTTTCACCACATCTGGCAAGCGGCTTTCATAGGCCGCTAATTTCAACCATTCTTTATGTGG